>CAZKAU010000008.1:0-15487 GCA_964551065.1 Candidatus Woesearchaeota archaeon
ATGGGATGTCCAGAAATGTTGAATCTTACATTCTTCATAGTCTTGATAATTTCAATGAAATTCCTGAGAAGAGGCCTCCGCATGATGAAATTGGAAATAGGAGAAGAATGGGCAAGTACGAAGGTGCATTTGTTTTTCAGCCTATTCCAGGATTATATGAGGATTTGGTTTTCTTCGATTTTACTAGCATGTATGCTTCAGTGATTGTAAGTTATAATCTTTCTGCATCGACTTTGCTTGAAAGAAAACAAAAGGATTCTACTGAAGTGGATTTGGAAGGAGAGAAAGTTTATTTCAATAAAGAGAAAGGTTTTTTTCCTGCAATTCTTGAAGAGATGATCAAGAAAAGGAAAAGGTATAAACAAGAATACAAGGATAATCCCAGTGCGATTTTCAGGGCGAGGAGTAATGCTTTCAAGCTTTTGGCAAATGCTGCTTATGGTTATTTAGGGTTTTTTGGAGCCAGATATTATTGCAGGGAAGCTGCGGCTTCAACTGCGGCTCTCGCAAGGAAATCTATTCATGAAACTATCGACAAAATAACATCTAAAGGCTACAAGGTTGTTTATTCTGATACCGATTCTATTGCATTCTTGACTGGAGGGAAAACCCATAAACAGATTAAGGAACTTTTGGAAAAACTAAATTCAGAACTTCCCGGAATTATGGCTTTGGATTTAGAGGATTTTTACAAGAGGGGAATTTGGGTTACTAAGAGGAGTGGGGACTTTGGAGCTAAGAAGAAGTATGCTTTGATTGGTGAGGACGGAAAGATGAAGATACGGGGCTTTGAAACGGTTCGGAGGGATTGGTGTCCTTTAGCCAGGGAAACGCAAAATAAAGTTTTGAGAATGATCCTTGAAGAAGGTAATGAGAAAAGGGCTCTTGAATATATTAAAGACATTTCCAAGAAAATGAAAGGGAGGAAAATCAAGAGAGATGAACTTTTGATAAGGACTCAACTAAAGAAACCAATTTCAGAGTATAAGTCCATTTCCCCTCATGTTGTTGCAGCTAAAAAAATGCAGGAACAGAATATTCCAATTGATGAAGGCGCTTTAATAGAATATTACATTGCTGAGCCCGAGAAAGGTTCTAAGAAAAAGCTTGTTAGGGACAGGGTTAAGTTAGCAACAGAAGAGGGAGAATATGATATTGAATATTATCTTAAACATCAGATGCTTCCTGCAGTTGAAAATATTATGCAGGTTTTTAAGATAAAGATAGAAGATGTTCTCGAAAAGAAAAGCCAGACAACTCTTGACGGTTTTTAGGATGCTACTCCATACTCTACATCCTTAAGGATTCCATATTCATCGAACATCATCTGAGTTGTTTTTAAAAAATATTCTAGAGAGTGTCCAGGATCTTCTCGATTTACAGATGAGATGACTCTTTGTGTTTCTGCATCTATTTTGTTTTCATAGTCTCTGATTTCGAGTTCTGCAATTCTTCTGCAAATATCCTCCTTTACCTTATCCATGATTTCTAAAGGATTATGTGTTGAAGGAATTGTTTTTTGAATATGGTATCTTACTGTCTTTCTTCCATCTTTATATCCAACATTAAACACATCGAGAGTATTTCCTCTTAGAATTAAATCTATTTCTCCGTCTTGCCTTAATATTTTTCTAGATTTTGCGGAATATTCTATATTTCTTATATCTCTTATTTTTCTGAAATGAGGGCTCATGCCGTCTGCATAATGTTCGTCTATTCTTCTTACATAAACTTCATTTGTCATAGTGTAACTACTAAGAAAGGACTATATAAAGTTTTTTATGAGAATTAAATCCAGCGTAATCCGCCAAAGTCTATTTTGAAATCAATGCACATGTCACCGAAAGTTTTTTTGATTTTCTTTTTATCGCCGTAAAATAATAAGCATCCGCCGCCGCCTGAACCACAGACTTTTGCTGCCTTAGCTCCGTTTTCTTTTCCTTTTTCTATAAGTTCCCAAATTTTTGGGGGGACTGCCACGTCACTGAGCTTTGAACGTTCATGTGTTTCTTCATTGAGTAATTCAGCGAATCTGTCGAGCTTTCCTCTTTCAAGAGCTTTCTTCATTTCGAAGGCTATCTTTTTTATTCTCAAAAGATTTTGGGTTGTTTTTCCTTTTTTGAGATTTTCAATTGCGCTTCCGTTAGTGTCTCCGGAGAAATGGGGTTTTCCAGTGTAGACAAGAATTAAATGGCTTTCAAGTTCTTTTATTATTGAAGGTTTTAATTTCACTTTGTGGATTTTTACCTTATTATTCTTTTTGAATTCCATAAGGTGAATTCCGCCCATAGCTCCTGCATATTCATCTTGTTTTCCTCCCACAAGTCCGATGTCCTGCTCTATTTTGTAAACCTGTTCTGCAAGTTTCATCTTGTCTTCGTCAGTTTTGAATCTGTTTTGACTGATTAAAGAAAGCCATACTAAATTCATAACACTACTCGTTCCTAAACCAGAAGAAGTAGGAATATTTTCAGAATAAGATAAGGATACCGATTTTTCGCTGGATTCTAAGTTTCCAATAACGTAGTGGTTTATTCCAATATTAAGAACTGCACCGCCATATTCTGTTGGGAAAGGTTCAACATCAGTAGTTCCTCCGGCGAAATCTATTCGGACTGGCGCTTTAACACGCTTCACCTCTTTCATCTCTGAAATAAGCTAAATGGGTTTTTAAAATGTGTGATGATTAACTTCTTAAAGTAATATTTTCTTATTCATTTATGTTAAGATATCCGTTAAAACCGGGATTTGAAGAAAGGATGAAAGAGCTTTTAGGAGAAGAATTTGAGGCTTTTATGAAGTCTATGGATAAATATCCTTTGCGTTCTATTCGTGTAAATGAATTGAAAATTTCGGTTCCTGATTTGAAGAAGAGACTTGAGAAGAAAGGATGGAAGATAAGACAACCTTCGAAAGAGCATCCCGAAATTATTTTTGTTGAATCCAGTTTGGAGCCTGGGGAAATAGGAAGAACTCTTGAACATTTGTTGGGATATTATTATGTTCAGGAAACTTCGAGTATGATGCCCGTTATTGCAATGGATCCTCAACCCAATCAGACTGTTCTTGATTTGTGTGCATCTCCTGGAAGTAAGACGACTCAGATGGCCTCGTATATGAAAAATACGGGATTAATTATTGCAAATGAGCTTGATTTTAATAGGATGAAGATACTCTCTTCAAATCTTGAAAGATGCGGGGTTACAAATACAATTGTTACTAAAAAAGACGGAGCTTATCTTTGTGATAACCTCCACCAAAGAGGTTTTGAATTTGATAAAATCCTTGTCGATGCTCCTTGTTCCGGAGAAGGAACTTTAAGGATAAATCCAAAGACCGTTAGAATGTGGAACCCCCGAGGGGCAAGAAAAATGTCTGCAATCCAGAAAAGACTTTTTTCTGCAGCATTTAAGGTTTTGAAAGTTGGAGGAGAAATTGTTTATTCTACTTGCACTTTTGCACCTGAAGAAGATGAAGAGATTGTGGATTATATTCTGAGGAAATATGAAGGGAAGGTTGAGATTGAAAAGATACATCTTCCATTGAAGACAAGACAAGGAATTTTGAAATGGCAAGATAAAGAATATTTAGAGGATGTTAAATTTGCTTGCAGGGTATTTCCTATGGATGAAAATGCTGAGGGATTTTTTGTAACTAAATTCAGGAAGACCGGAGAATGAAGGCAATAATCTTGGCGGGAGGGTTGGGAACTAGGCTAAGGCCGCTTACAGACACAACCCCTAAACCCCTTCTTCCAATTAAAGGAAAGCCTATAATGCAGCATGCAATTGAGAATTTGAGAAATCATGGAATAAATGACATAATTTTGGCTGTCAGTTTTCATGCAGATAAGATAAAAGATTATTTTGGAGATGGGAGTAATTTTGGGGTTAATATTTCTTATTCTCTTGAAGAGGAGCCTCTTGGAACAGGGGGTGCTGTAAGGCAGGCTGCAGAAGGAATTGAGGAACCTTTTGTTCTGGTTTGGGGAGATAATCTTACAGATGTTCATATAAGGGATTTGATTGAATCTTTTGAAAGAAATAATGCAATGATTGCAATGACTTTAACTCCCAGGGAAGATGTTGAAAATTTTGGAGTTGCAAAATTAAACGGAGAGGTTATAGAATACTTTGTAGAGAAACCTCCAAGAGAAGAAGCCCCCTCAAATTTAATTAATGCAGGTTGTTTTGTAATCCATCCTGATGCCTTGAAAATTTTGCCTGATGGAAAATCAAACATTGAAAGAGAGTGTTTTCAAATTCATGCGGGTAGCGGAAAAGTGTGTGCTCACAGCCATTCAGGACAATGGTTCCCCACAGATACAATTGAAAAGTATAATCATGCGGAGGAAAACTTTAGGGTTTAATAAAAATGAAATCTCAAGAAAATTTGAATAAGAGAAATCGTGGAAGGATTTTGAGGGCATTGTGGTTTTCCCTGGGAGGCATAATTCTAATCTTGGATGGAGTAATGTATGCAGGAGCAAGAAGCTTATCGAATAATAATGCAATAGGGCACCTTGTTTGGTTCATTCTACTTTTTGAAGCGTTTGCAATTTTCCTAGGAATTACGGGGGTTTACTATTTCATTAAATTTATTATTCACTTAGTTAAGAGGGAGAAAAATAAATGAAAAATATTTTGAATAAAATATGGGATGAGTTGAAAAGACATCTTCCTTTTACTTTTACCGCAGCTTTTGTTTCTGTGGCAGTAATGTCTTTGCTTTTGATAAAAGTAGATTTGGTAGGAAAAGCAGTTACATTATTTTACATCTTCCACCCCACACATATATTTTTCTCTTCGCTTGTTTCTGCAGCTATTCTTTATAAGTATAACAAGAAATGGCTATATTCTCTTTTCCTTGGGGGAATTATTTCTATAATTGTTGGGACGACCTCAGACGTAATTTTCCCTTATCTTGGTAGTTTACTTTTCCATATTCCTATATCATTCCATTTGCCTTTCCTTGAACATCCTGTACTGATTTTTGGCAGTATGATCCTTGGAGGATCTGCAGGAGTAATGTTTAAGACAACTAAAGTTCCACATTTTCTTCATGTGTTCATTTCAGTATTAGCTTCCCTACTTTACATATTCTCGTATTCAACTGACTTTTCTATTTTGAATATTGTTCTTATCTTTTTTATAACGGGACTTTCAGTTACCATTCCTTGCTGCTTGAGCGATATAGTATTTCCCGTAATCCTTGGAGAAAAAACTCATTCACATAAAGAACACAAACATAAGAAAAATGAAAGCAATAACTAAAGCAATTATTTTTGGAATTTTCAGAATTGCCTGGACAACTCTGGGAGTTTTTCTTGTAGCTTTGCTTTTACTTGCTGAAATCAGAGGAGGGACATTTTCTGGTTCTGGGGCGCTGAGTTCTTCTGCAGATATAGGAAACTTAATAACTATAACATTTTATGGATTAATGGTGTACCTATTGGTTACTATTATTTTTGTTTTAGTCCGAAAATTGATAAGAAAACATAAGGAGAAGAAAAATGATTGAATGGAGATTTTTGAAAGATAAAGAGAGAAAAGAACTTGAGAAATCCCTTAATATCGGATTTGGAATAAAGAAGATTCCTGGAGAGGTAATTTCTGCAGGAGGAGAAAGGCTTTTCTTTTTTGATGGAGAAGCTGATGAAGAAGGTCTTAGGTTACTTCAGGAATGTGCGCCTGTTGAGAGAATGGGGGTTTATTTTGCGAAGATTATTGCAGGCGAAGTAAGACTTACAATAGAAGGAACGCAAATTTTTCAAGACCAAATAAAAAAGAATGTTTTTGAGTTGAATAAAGAGCAGGCTGAGAAATGGATGATGGGGGAAGAGCTTAATATTAAAACAGGGATGAAGGGATTTGTTATCATGAAATTTGAAGATAATTTTTTAGGATGCGGAAAGGCTTCTGAAGAGAAAATAGGGAACTTTATTCCTAAGACTCGGAGATTGAAAAACAAGAACAATTAAACTTATAATAGGGAATCATCTTATTTGAAAATGAACGAGAAAGATTACGGCGGAGCTGCAAAGTATGGAGGCAAAGGTAAGGCAGGAAGTTCTGTTAAAGGTAGTCTTGATTCTCATTCTAAAGTTAAGGAAAAGAAAGTCAAGAAAGAAGCAGAGCTTTCTGAAGATGAATATTATGAGGAGTTTGATGTCGATAAAATTCTTGAAGCAGGCAGAATTGCTTCTGAAGTAAGAAAATATATAATTGAGATTGTGAAGAAAGATGTTCCTCTTTTAGAAATTGCCGAGAAAATCGAGGCCAAAATTGAAGATCTTGGAGGAAAACCCGCATTTCCAGTTAACACAAGCGTTGATGATGTTGCTGCTCATTATACTCCTGCTCCAAATGACGAATCTCTTGCCAGAGGTTTGCTGAAAGTTGACTTTGGGGTTAGTGTTGACGGATGGATTTCAGATACTGCAATATCATTTGACTTGGAAAATGATGATGAAAATAAGAAATTAATTGAGGCTGCACAGAAAGCTTTAGATTCTGCAATAAAGGTAGCGAAAGAAGGAGTTAGGCTCTCTGAAATTGGAAAAGAAATTCAGACTGCTATTGAATCTTCGGGATTTGCTCCGGTGATAAATCTTTCAGGACATTCAATTTCAAGATATGAAGTGCATTCGGGAGCTACAATTCCTAATTACAATAATAATGGTGAGGAAATTTTAGAAGAGGGGCTTATTGCTATAGAACCTTTTGCAACTGCAGGGAATGGGAGAGTTTATGACGGAAAGCCTTCAGGGATTTATCAATTGATAAATGATAGGAATGTAAGAAGTCCAATTGCAAGAAAAGTTTTGGATTATGTCGCTGAAGAATTTTCTACCTTGCCTTTTTGTTCAAGATGGATTGTTAAGAAGTTCGGAAGCATGGGACTTTTAGGTTTAAGGCAATTGGAAGCTAATGGTAATCTTCATCATTTTGAACAGCTTATAGAAGTCTCGCATAAGAAAGTTGCACAGGCGGAACATACTTTGCTGATAGAAAAGAAAGGTGTTACAGTTACAACGAAATGATTAAAGATTTTTCTTTAGGAGTTCTGATATTTCTAATAATTCTCTCTGGGGAGAGTTTTCCCTGCTTCCCGGCCGGTAAAGAAATTTTCTCGGTTCATATTCATAGATCCCGTTATCGCCTTTTTTTTCTAGGAACTATGTGCAGATGAAAATGTGGGACGCTTTGCCCTGCGGTTTCGCTTTCATTCCATGCAATATTGAATCCTTCAGCATCGAAGATTTTAGTCAAGGCCTTCTTTATTAAGTCCATTAATTTGAAAACAGAATCCAATTCATCTTTATTTAAGTCTTCAAATTTAGAAACGTGTCTTTTTGGAATAATCAGGATATGTCCCGGAACTATTGGTTGAATGCTGGGAAAGGCTTTAGCAAATTCATCTTCTATTATTGTTCTTTCGCCAATTTCAGAATTTTCACAAAAAGGACAAACCATGATAACCTTGAGAATTTGTTTGTTATAAAATTATCCCAGATAGCTTCCTGATGTTGGAACTGCTACTTTTGCGGACTTGATGAAGTTTTCTTCCATTTTCTTGTAAACTTCAAGAGTTGATTTTGTAACACTTGGTTTTATCTTGCTGACTGCTTCATCAAAGTGTTTTTTCTTTACATCCTTAGCTTCCTTATTTTCTCTTAATGCGAGCATTGCAGATTCTCTTGTGAGAGCTTCTATATCTGCTCCGGTATATCCGGCTGTTTTAGCTGCAAGGTCTTTAATAAATTCTCCTTTCTCCTTTTCATTGAGGAGTCTCCTTCCGTTTCCAAGAGGCATCTTATTTGTATGTATCTTAAGAATATTTTCTCTTGATTTTTCATCGGGAGCATCTACAAGGAGAATCTTGTCGAATCTTCCAGGTCTTAACAAAGCTGAATCCAACATGTCTGGTCTGTTGGTTGCTCCTATAACGATTACATCACTTAAATCTTCTAATCCATCCATTTCTGCAAGAATCTGATTGAGGACTCTTTCAGTGACTTTTTGTCCGTTATCGTTTCCTCTCTTTCCTGCTAAAGCATCCACTTCATCAAAGAAGACAACGCAAGGAGCTACTTGTCTCGCTCTTTCGAAAATCTTTCTTACACCTTCTTCAGATTTTCCGACCCACATGCTTAACAAGCTTGGACCTTTAACTTGGATAAAATTTGCTTCAGATTCTGTTGCAACTGCTTTAGCTAAGAGAGTTTTACCTGTTCCGGGAGGTCCGTAAAGTAGAATTCCCCTTGAGGGTCTTATTCCCAGTCTCTGGAAGCTTTCAGGATTCTTTATTGGCCACTCAACCGCTTCTTGTAATTCTTGTTTTATTGAGTTTAATCCTCCGACATTTTCCCAGTTGATGTTGGGGTTTTCAACAAGAACTTCACGCATTGCAGAAGGTCTTACAACTTTCAAGGCATCATTGAAATCGTCATGTGTGACAATCATTTTTTCAAGGACATCTTGAGGTATTTCTTCTTCTCTGTCCAGCTTAATCTGAGGAAGTATCTTTCTTAGAACATTCATAGCTGCTTCTTTTGTTAAAGCTTCCAAGTCTGCACCTACAAAACCATGGGTTACTGAGGCTATTTCCTCAAGCTTTACATCTTTTGCAAGAGGCATACCTCTTGTGTGAATTTTAAGGATGGAGAGTCTTCCTTCTTTTCCTGGAACGTTAATTGAAATTTCTCTGTCAAATCTTCCAGGTCTTCTTAATGCAGGGTCCAGAGAATTTATTCTATTTGTTGCTCCGATGACTATAACTTTTCCTCTGGATTTCAGGCCGTCCATCATTGTAAGAATTTGTGAGACAACACGTCTTTCAACTTCTCCGTTTGTTTCTTCTCTTTTTGGAGCTATAGCGTCTATTTCATCTATGAAAATAATTGAGGGCGCGGTTTTTTCAGCTTCTTCGAAGATATCTCTTATTTTCTTTTCAGATTCCCCGTAGAATTTTGACATTATTTCTGGACCGTTTAGGAGAATGAAATTTGCTTCAGATTCTGTTGCAACTGCTTTAGCTAAGAGAGTTTTACCTGTTCCGGGAGGTCCGTGGAGAAGAACCCCTTTTGGAGATTCGATTCCAAGTTTTCTGAATATTTCCGGATGTTTCAAAGGTATCTCTACCATTTCTCTTATCTTTTTTATCTCTTCTGTTAAACCACCAATATCTTCGTAATTTATTCCTTGGATTGCGTCTTCTGTTATCTCAACTGCTTTAGGACTTAGGGTTACTTCGGTGTTTTCAGTGATAATTACGGGCTGACTTGGATTTGTGGATACAACAACGAATCTTATTTGAGTTAGTCCACCGTTGAAGTTTCCTCCGAATCCCATTCTCCCAAGAATATCATTGAGGTCTCCGAAAATGTCTCCCATCTCTCCGAATTCATCAGACATTATGTCTTTTCTTCTTTGGACTCCCCCCATCATGATTATGTCTCCTTTGAGGACAGGTCTTCCAAGCAATCCTCTTTTCAATCCTTCGGGATCCCCTTGGATCATAATCCCTTGCTGTGCGGGAGCTATTGTTACTTTCTTTGCTTCTTTGATATTTGCTTTTGCTACTGTAACAACGTCACCTATTCCGGTCTTTGCATTTTTTCTTAGAATTCCATCAATTCTTATTATTCCTTCTCCAACATCTGCAGGGTAAGCTCTGTCGGCTACTGCAATTGTTTCTCTTCCGCCTTTGATTATGATAGGGTCTCCTCTTCTGATGTCTAATTCTCTCATTATCTCAGAGTCAATTCTTGCAACTCCTTTGTATGCATCGTCTTGCAAAGCTTCTACAACTTTAAGCTGAACTTCTTTTTCGTTTGTTTTTGATGGCATTTTATTCGTCACTCCTATAAATTTTATTTTGATTTTTTTCCGGATGGGCTGAATCGTAGAACTGTTTTGAATGAAGGACAGGTTTTCCGTTTTTTACAACTCTGACTTCGTGGGCTTTGACAATGCGGGAGTTTTCGTTGCCGGTCAAACTCTTGTGCAAGTTTTCAAGCAATTCATTATTTCCAAAGTTTAGCGATAATCTTCCCATATCCTCAAAGCATAATTTAACCATATTGTCAAAATCTTCAAAGGCTTCTTTTTGAGATTCCATAAAAGAAACTATCTCTTTTGGGATGGATACAGTATAGCTGTTTCCAACCTGCCTCATTTTGACTTTAAATTCCTTATTTTTTAGATTTATATATTTATTGTACTCTTCGTCATCTGCAGGATGAATTATTTTTTGATTGCATTTTGGACAGACAACTGCGCGAACTATGAATCCGTCTCTTGCGAGATTTACTTTCTTCATTTCTACATTGCATTTGTTGCAAAGAATCGTATTATCAAAGATGTCGCTCATTTTACTGTGTATACTTTTATGTGTATACTTATTAGTGTATATTTATAAAGTTTATTGTGGTTAAGAAAACAGTTTACGCATTTTTGTAATCTTGAGGGGTTGAGTGGGCCATCTGGTCAACAAGCTCGTGATATTTATGAAGGCAAACTTTCCCAAGATAGGGCTTTGAGTGGTTAAACACGTTTGCTTTGAATATAGCTGTTTTCAAAACTTCTATAGACTCTGCGAAATCTTCCTTTTCAGGATTATCTCTTGTTATTTCACAGGCATAATAATAAGCTTCTATAAGACCTGTTTTAATTTCTTTCCTCTCTCTTCCTTCTTCTATTAGTTTACTGAATAGGTTTTTCATATGTTTTAGATATAGGTCAAGATTATAATATTTTGTGTGTTGAGGATTATATTTTTTCGTATCTGAATTCTATGGAATCGCCTTTCTTTATATAATAATCCGAAGGACTAATGGAGGATAGGTTTCCGTTGACATAGTACACCCAGAAATATTTTGTGTTTGAGCAAATTTCATTTATACAATCTGCAAAAGTTCCATGGGATGATGAGGAGATATTCAGTTTGTTGTTTTTTTGTAGAAGTTGCATGGCAGTTTCATTTTCAAGGCTGTAGGTCCAGTTTTGGGTTTTATTTGCTGCGTTTACTGTTAGGGTCACATTTTCGGAGATTTCCTGAGAATTGTTTTTTGTTTGCAAGGATCCAATGAACCCGAATATCCCCAGGATTAGTGCGAACATTACTATTAATGCGATAAGTCTTTTATTTAACAAGTTTCACCCTCTAAATTTTTATTCTTCTTCAATTTCTCTGATTATCTTTTTAGTGTCGCTTATCACTTTTCTTAAGACGTCCCTCTCTGCGTCCTTTGGGTTTTCTCTTTTGTATTTTAAAGCGTGAGCGGCTCCTGCAATCACAGCTCTCTTCATAAGCTCGTTATCAATCTTTGCCATGGAAAATTTAATATTGTTTGATTTAAAAATTTATATGGTGTAAAAAGCAAATTTATAAATGCTAATTCTTATCTAACCTGATGGATAAGGTAAAAGAGGATAATAGTTCTGAAAATGTTGTTGTAAGGTTTTTTAAGAAAATTTGGTTCCTTTTATGGAAAGATAATAGCTTTAAGGGATGGGCTTTTTCGCTGTTAGTGATATTTGTTATGATAAAATTTGTCTTTTTCCCTCTTTTGAGTCTTGTTACTGCAACGCCTTTGCCTCTGGCTATTGTTGAATCGTGCAGTATGTATCACCAAGGTTCTGTTTTCTCAAATTTTGATTCATGGTGGATGAGACATGACATGAAATATTCTGAAATTGGGATAAACAAGTCTGAATTTAGTGGATTCAGATTTGAAGATGGTTTAAACAAGGGAGATATTATGTTTATAGTCGGAGTCAAGCCCCAAAATATCAAAATAGGAGATATAATTATTTTTGATGCGGGACAGCAGGCTCCGGTGATTCACAGAGTTATACATATAAAGGATGAAAATGGGACTTATGTCTTTTCTACGGAAGGAGATAATAACAACGGACAGTTAAGTTTTGAGAAATCTATAAATCAGAATCAGGTTGTAGGGAAAGCGGTTTTCAGACTTGCTCCTTATCTTGGATGGATTAAACTTATTTTCTTTGAATATCAGAAGCCGATTTATGAAAGAGGGCTTTGTCATGAGACTTAAAACTATTTTTCATAATGTTTTCTTTCCGCCCTCCCGACCCTAATAATGCAAAATCCGTTATGATTTCTGAATACACAATTATTTTTCTAATAAATTATATCAAAAATAATATAAAGGAACTTTGTCTGATTTTAGGATGAGGGGTGAAAGTAAGAACATACATTCTATGCCGGGTTTGAAACCTCCCAAGTCGCTCAAATCTTCATCTTCAAAATCTCATTCTGTTAAAGTTGTAAAACCTAAGGCATCCAATCCTGAAAAGCCATCCAAGAATCTGAATTCAAAATCTTCGAGCAAATTCGATTTGATTGTTGTCGGAGGTGGTTTCGGGGGAATGGAAGCAGCTTACGGAGCCATAAAAAAAGGGCTTAAAACCGCGCTTATTGAGCCAAATTTTTTCGGAGGAGTTTGTCTGAATACTGGATGCATTCCTACAAAGACGCTTTTGCGTTCTGCGGAACTCAGCACAGATATTCTTCGTGCGGGCGAATTTGGGATAAATGCTCCGCAGGTTAGTGTCGATTTTTCCAAGATTATGGAGAGGGCGAAGGGAATTATAGGAGATTCTAGAAAATCAATTGAATTAAGTCTGAACAACAACAATCTTACAATTTTCAAAGATCATGCTTCTTTCGTGGGGGAGAGGAAAATAAATGTGGGGAGTGAGGTTATTGAAGGCAGCAGGATAATTATCGCGACTGGCTCAAAGCCTCACGTTCCTCCCATTAATGGACTTGAAGGAGTTGATTATTTTGTAAGCGGAACGCAGGAAAATTCAGAGAAGGACATTTTAAGTCTTAAACAACTACCTGAAACAATTGTAATAATAGGCGGAGGATATATTGGGTTTGAATTTGCAAGTTTCTTTCACGCATTGAAGACAAAGGTTATAATTCTTGAAGGAATGGACAGTGTCCTCGGAGTTTTGGATGAGGAAATTAGAGAGTTATTGCTGAAGAAATATCAGGGTGATGATTTCCAGATTTTAACAGGCGTGAAGATAAAAGGAATTTCGCAGAATGAAAATATCAAGGAGATTAAATTTACAGACTCTCAGGGAAAAGAGAATTCAGTTTCGGGAGATGTTTTGTTTGTTGCTACTGGCAGAACTCCGAGCACTTCTGATTTGAATCTGGAAAAGGCAGGAGTCAAGGTTGACAAAAGGGGAGCTATAATTGTCGATGAAAATCTGGAAACGAACAAGAAAGGAATTTATGCAATAGGGGATGTTACAGGAAAATACATGTTCGCGCATACAGCAAAGAGAGAAGGGCATATAGCTTTTCAAAATTCGGTTTCAAGTAGCGGCAAGAGTAAAAAGAAATTCAAAGTCAATGCAATTCCATGGAGTGTTTTCACTGCTCCTCCTGTTTCTGGTGTCGGGATAACTGAGAATAAAAATGGTAAGTTGGGTGTTATGAAAGCTTATTTTTCCAGAGCCCAGAGGGCAAAGATAATAGGAGATTCAAGCGGTTTGCTTAAAGTCTGGTTTGAAAAAAAATCAAAGAAGATTGTGGGGGCTGAGATGATGGGTTTGAATTCTGATGATCTCATAGGCGAGTTTTCTGCATTGATTGTCTGCGGTGGAACAATAGAGGATTTAAGAGAAATCATCCATGGACATCCAACATTAAGTGAAGTGGGGGATGCTTTGAAGGAAGAGAAAATTGAGGGGAAGAAATCTGCTAAGAAAAAATAGTTTTCTGCTTAAAATGGAAAATCATCATCTCTTCTTTCTTCTTTTGTAATATCCTACAATCTTGTCGAGAGCGATTATTGCGGAATGAGGATAGCTGAATACAGGGATGTTTTCTTCTATGAGAATTTCTGAAAGACGTTCCGTGAAATCAGAGCCTGTTGATACGACTACCATCGGTTTGTTTGTTGAACGTTTTGCTTCATGAATTATCCCGATGACGTCTTCTTTTAACAAAGGAGTTTGATAAAGAGCAACGACAAGGGTTATGTCAACATTTCTGTCCTTTACTACATGTTTTAAGGCATCTTTGTATCTTTTGGAAGTTGCATCTCCGGAAATGTCAAGAGGGTTTCTTATGTTAACATAATTAGGCATTAGCTTTCTAAGTTCTCTTTGTGTTGATTTTGAAAGTTCTGCCATTTTAAGATTCTTTGATTCTGAAATATTATCTGTGGAAACAATACCATAACCTCCACCGTTTGTCACAACCTGAACCCTATCGCCTTTTATGTGAATTGGATTTTCAAGAATACTTGCGATGTTAAACATTTCTTCAAGATTATCTGCTTTTATCAAATTGGTCTGGTCGAATATTCCAAAGTAAGTTTCTTTTTTTCCTGCAAGACTTCCTGTGTGTGACATTGTTGCCTGACTGCCTTCTTTAGTTAGACCTCCTTTAACGACCACTATTGGTTTTATCTTTGCAACTTTTTTTGCCGTTTCGAAAAACTTTTTGCCGTTTTTTACTCCTTCAATATACATACAGATTACTTTTGTTTTTTCATCATGCGCAAGATATTCAAGATAATCTGATTCATCAATCTGGGTTGCATTTCCGTAACTTATGAACTTTGCAAATTTGTAATCCTTCTCTGCAGCTATATCCATTATTGCAAGCCCTATTGCTCCCGATTGACAAACGAAACTTATTCCTCCAGGATTTGGACGTTTCATTTTGTATTGAGGAATGAATAAAGCATCAAGAGAATTATGAGCATCAAATATCCCCAGACAATTTACCCCGATTGCTTTCATTCTTTTACTGTCAAGAAAATCTTTCAATTTTTTTTCGGCTTCTTTGTCTCCCGTTTCTCCAAAACCAGAGGTTACTATAACTAAATTCTTGACTCCCTTCTCATCACATTGTTCAACAGATTCCATAACGAATTGTGCCGGAATGGCAATTATTGCTAAATCTATTCTTTCCTTTACATCTGTTATTTTTGCATAGGCTTTCCTTCCTAGAACTTCTGTTGCAGAGGGGTTTATCGGGATTATATCTCTGTCTTTTCCTGAAGAATAAATCAAATTCTTCATAAGAACATGCCCGACTTTGTCTGGTTCACGCGATGCGCCTACAACTGCAACAGTCTTAGGATTAAAGAATTTACCGAGTTCCATATTATCAGAGTTCTATGAATAAGTGATTTGGATCTTCGAGATATGTTTTTAGTGTTTCGAGGAACCTGGCTGCCTGAGCGCCATCTACAATTCTGTGATCAAATGTTAATGAAAGAGGAAGGATTTTCTTTTTCTTTCCCACTTTGTCTGAACTTGCTTCTTCAAATATTCTTCCGACTCCAAGGATTGCACTTTCTCCGGGATTGATTAAAGGAGTTGCGTAAGTTCCGCCAATTGAACCGTAATTTGTTATTGTGAATGTTCCATTTGTCATTTCTTCAGGAGTAAGTTTTCTGTCTCTTGCCTTTTGTGCAAGTTCC
>CAZKAU010000009.1:0-14743 GCA_964551065.1 Candidatus Woesearchaeota archaeon
AG
Source organism: Candidatus Woesearchaeota archaeon (assembly GCA_964551065.1). Classification (GTDB taxonomy): domain Archaea; phylum Nanobdellota; class Nanobdellia; order Pacearchaeales; family GW2011-AR1; genus JAKLIN01. Next base: position 3 of record CAZKAU010000009.1, read on the forward strand.
GGGTATCTGTAGTGGTAGAAGTTGTCGCAGGTGCAGCCCCACCCCCACCTCCTGAAGTAGAGGTACTTGTCACAGGTGTTGTTACAGGAGCCACTGTCGTGAAATTGTCTTTGGTAAAATTCAAATTTCCTGCTAAGTCCTTGACATAAACTGTAATATTATAATTCCCGTAACCTGTCACAGTTGCAGAAGCCTGAGAATTGCAAGTAAAGGTAACATTATTGTTGCTCCCATCTACTCCTCCTGTTGAATTGTAAATTGTGTAGAAACAGCTTCCCAATCTCAGATTATCCGATTCAACAGAATTTAATGAGATGGTTTTGCTTCCTGAAGCAGTTGTTATTGAAAGATTGCTTATGAAAGGTGTTTCATTGTCAACAACAAAAGTCTCATTGTTTAAGGCCCATGAAGAATGCCCCAGATTATCAAAGCAGTTTACATTCCATAAGTAAAAAGTATTATTTGAAAGATTCAAACTGTAAGTTACAGGAACTGCAGAAGTCACAGAAGTGAAAGTTTTATTCAAAGCCCATGTTCCTGTGGAATTTGTGTAAATACTGCAATTTACGATTGTAGGTCCTGAAGCAGTGAAATTCAAAAGAGCATTTTCTCCTGCACTAAAACCCAAATTAGACAAAGGTCCATTCAAAACCACAATAGCTCCGGTAAGCGAAACACTGAAATCTACCTCAGAATAATTTGTATTTCCTAGTGTATCGTTACTCCAAACTCTTAAGGCATAATTTCCCCCTCCAGGAACATTGAAAGTTGTATTTCCTAAAAGAGTTGTATTTCCCATAACGGAGGTTCCATTAGTATATTGAATATTGTACCATGAAGAATCAACTCCAACGCCTAAATCAGAAACACTGTAATTCAAAAGGAGACTTACATTAGAACCATAATAAATTGCCTGTGGACTTGATATTGAAGTAACTGGAGGAGTTGTATCAATTAAGAACTTCCTTACTGAGGAATCGATACAATTTCCCGCCCTATCACAAGCTCTTGCATACCAACTATGACTACCCTCTCCTGTTCCCAAAATACTAAAAGCATAATTAGTTCCATTGGTTCCACTAGAATTAGTATTGTTTAATGAACCATCAACATAAACACTTACGTTCTGAAGACGAAGATTATCGCTTGCAAAAGCACTAAAAGAAACTGAACTTGAAGAATAATTTGTATTGTTCGCAGGATAATTAACAGAGATTATTGGGTCTGTTCCATCTTTAACAGCAGTCCTATTTGTCGAATTAAAAAGACAATTTCCTGCTGCATCACAAACATAAGAATTCCAGAAATAATTTCCATCAGAGACTAAAGGAAAAGTGACACCTGTTTGGTTGTTAGTCCCACTAATAAGGGAATTTGAAAAGTTAACAAGTCCTAAAGAATCCCAGAGATAAATTGTCACATTACCCAATCCGAGATTATCTGTTTCATTTGAAATAAAACTTAATGTTGCCTGATTTGTATAAATTCCATTTGAAGGGAATATTAATGAAACAGATGGGGCAGAGGTGTCTACTGTGAAATTCCTTGAAGAAGAATTAATACAATTTCCTGCTGCATCACAAGCTCGCATATACCAATCATGAGTTCCATCCAAAATCCCGTCCACATTAAAATTATAAGAGGAATCATTAATCCCGCTGTTATTGGTTTCATTAAGAGTTCCATCAAGATAGATGCTTAAATTTCCGAGAGCTGCATTGTCAAAAACAGTTGCATTAAACAAAACAGTTGAAGAATGTAGAGAGTTATTTGAGGGACCATTTATATTGAGGACCGGAGAGATTTGGTCTATAGTAATAGTACCATTATTAGCACTAAAAGCACACTTCCCAGAAACATCACAAGTATAAACACTCCAATGATAAGTTCCCGCAGAAGGCAGAGTATAAGACCAATTTGATTGGTTTGCCACTCCAGATACCCTCCTTAGATATTTCCAGAATAAACTTGAGGGAAGAAGGGTGGCTCCATCAAAGACCATTCTCCCCGGAGTTCTTGGAGAAACGCTATAAGTCGTCTTGGAACCGCTAGGAGTAATCTTGACTAAATTAGTTCCCGTTGCAGCCCACATATTTACACCATCAAAAGCAATTCCAGAAGGATAAACAGTACCTATTGAACCGTAATTAGTTATAGTTCCATTAGGACTAACTTTTGAAACAGATTTATCCCCATAAGTCGTGGTCCATATATTTACCCCATCTGAAGCTAATCCTCTAGGATAGGAACTTAATCCTGGATAAGGGATATATGTCCCATTTAAATAAACTTTAACAATCATATAATTATAGCAAGAAATCCAGATATTTTCTCCGTCAAAAGTCATGTCTGAAGGAAGATTCCCCGAACCAAGAGCATTAGAAGAAGTGTGAAAAAGATCAACACCTGAAGTTGAAAGTTCCTCTATCCCTGGACCTTTCGTAGCAACCCAAAGATTTGTTCCGTCAAATTCTATAACTGAAGGATAAAATAAGACCGTAGAATAATTTACCATAGTCCCATTGGGATATATCTTAGTTATAGAGTTTGTTCCAGAATTGGCGGTCCACATATTTGTTCCATCAAAAGTAATATCTGAAGGTGTAAGACCTGTTCCATGATAGGTAGTTACTACCCCTATAGGAGTAATCTTTGAAACACTATTTGTTCCAGAATTGGCGGTCCACATATTTGTTCCATCAAAAGCAATTCCTTGAGCCACCGAATTACTAGGACTTGAAGGCAGAGCATATGAAGTCATAGAACCCGTGGGAGTAATCTTCAAAACATAATAATTACCATCAACAGCCCACATATTTCCTATCGGGGGAGACTTAAGTAAGGTCCCAGAAGAGTCCCATAAATAAAATTTTGCAGATGCAAGATTTGTTGTGCTGGTTTCATTAGCAAAAAAAAGTTGAGACAAGTTATTTGAATAACTATTATTAACAGGGGTTTGTAAAATTGAAACTGCCTCTCCTGAAGCAGATACAAAACGGATATAAAAAAATAGAGAGAAAAGAATAAGTAAAAGTGCAGCTAAGTACAAACACAAAAAAGCTTTATGTTCTTTATCATTCTTTTTCAAAACCATTCTCAAAAAGAACAAATAAACTATAAAAAGCTAACTAAAAATAGTTTACCTTATCCTATGAATTTTCCTGTAAATCTTAGCAGAATGTTTTCTATAAATTAAAATTGAAGATGCAAAAATTAAAGCCCCTCCAAAGATAAGCCAAGAATTACCAAACAAAAAATTATTTACAAATACTCCAAAGTAATATCCTAAAATAACGAAAACAACACTTGATATCAGATTAACAGTCAAAGATGCAAAAATAAACTTCTTAAATTTCAACTCATCAACTCCTGCAAAGATCAAGCCGGGAACCGGAAGAGGTGGAACAAGTTTTATCAAAACAATAGCCCTGAAATAATGGTCTTCTAAAAGTTTCTTTATCTTAATCATATTTTTGCTCTTCATAATTTTATTGAAATGCTTGTTCAGAATAGATTCTCTTCCAAATCTTCCGATAAAATACCAAAACAAATCTCCGGCAGTGCAAGCAAGGAAAGAAAGCAATAAAACGAGATAAATATTAAAAAATCCGAAAGATGCTGCAAAAGCCACCGCACTAACCACAATAGGGCCCTCAAACATTATCAATAAAAAAAGAATCCAATAACCTTGACTCTGAACAAAAGAAAGCAAACTTGTAAAATCGACCATTAACTTACTTGTCTCAGGAGATTATAAAATTATCTTAATTCTTCTCGATATTCTCTATACCTTTGTAAACTTTTGAAGAATATTTCTTGTAGAATAGAAATGCAACTATAAGTGCAACAGAAATTCCTATGATTATCTCAAGTTTACCAAATCTGAAAGTATCAATAAATCTCCCAAAGAAATATCCGAGAACCACAAAGACAATACAATAAATCAAACTTATGATTCCTGAAGCAAAAATAAATTTCTTAAATTTCATCCGGGTCACCCCTGTAAGAATCAAGCCGGGAACCGGAAGAGGTGGAACAAGTTTTATCAAAAGGATCGCCTTGAAATAATTATCTTCCAAAAGCCTCTCAAGTCTCTTTGCAGTTTTTGTTTCTGAAAAATTCTTGTTCACATATTTTTCAATAACTGATTTCCTTCCAAATCTGCCAAGAGCATACCAAAACACGTCACCAAGCATTGTCCCAAAAAGTGCAAGAAAGAAAATTATCCAAACATTGAATATTCCAAAAGATGATGCAAACGAAGCGGCCATCGTGACAATCGGACCCTCAGCGATCATTAGGAGAAAAATAATCCAATAGCCATGAAGTTGAATAAAATTAAAAAGATAGGTAAAATCGGTCAAAGGAGGTATCATTATTAAGAATAGTTCAGAGAATTATTAAATCTTATCTATACTCTCTCCAAGTAGAATTACATTTTGTGCACTTGAAAAACTTAGTTTCGGCTTCATCTCCAGCTCTTGTCTGTATTGTCCAGAAATAAGCCTTGTCATTTCCGCATTTTCTGCATGTAGCTGTAACAACCGGAAGCAATTGTTCCCCTTTATCTGCAACAACTCCAACGTCCTCCCTTGCTTTCATAGTTTCAGAAATCGTTATTTTTTCTGCCTTTGTCTTACTGGAATAACCACACCTAGGGCATCCAAGATTCTTTTTTTTCTGTACTAAAATAGCACCACATTTTGGGCAAAATTCCATTGTATTAGAATTCATTAATATAATGATTATTTAAAAAACTTTGGATACCCTGGAGAATAAGTTTTATATATAATACTTAACAATTATTAACCAATGAAGAAGCTGGTGATAATAGGGGGAGGTTTTGCAGGAAGTAAAATTGCAAAAGCCCTAGAAAATAAGTTTGAAGTAACACTTATTGACACGAAAGATTATTTTGAATTTACTCCAGGAATTCTTCCCGCAATAGTTGACCCTGAATGTATGAGGGAAATCCGTGTTCTCCATACTCACTACTTAAAAAAAGCAATGGTTATGACAGGCAGAGTGCAAAAAATATCAAAAAATGAAGTATTTCTAAAGAATAAAAAAATACCTTTCGATTACCTTGTAATTGCCTCCGGTTCAAGATATAGCTATCCTTTCAGAGAACACGAACCTATACTCATAAATCGTGCAAATCAGTTGAGAAACCATTGCAATGGACTCTGCGCAGCGGAAAAAATCCTTATTATAGGAGGAGGATTCACAGGAGTTGAACTTGCAGCAGACATTGTATGCAAATACCCTAAAAAAGAAATAACAATAGTACACTCAATGGACAGACTTCTTGAAAGGCAACCCGAAAAAGTAAGCAAATATGCTGAAAAATTCTTCAAGAAAAAAGGAGTGAAAATAATTTTCAACGAGCTTGTAAAAGGAGATAGGAACCGAATCTACACAACAAACAAAGGAACTAAAATAGAATCAGATATGGCTTTCCTTTGCGTTGGAATTGTTCCAAATTCAGAATTCATGAAAAAATCTTTTCCAAGACTTTTGGACAAAAGAGAGCACATTAAAGTTGATGAGTTCCTTCATTTGAAAAATCACAATAATATTTTTGTTGCAGGTGATGTAACAGATATAAAAGAAGAAAAAACCGCTCAAAGCGCGCAGGAACATGCAGATGTCATAATAGAAAATCTACAAAGAATCGAGAAAAACAAACCCCTAAAAAACTACCATTTCATAAACAAAGGAATGCTGATAAGCCTTGGAGAACACGACGGGATAATGAGTAAAGGGAATTTTGTTTTAACGGGGAAAATTCCAAGAATGATTAAGGCTGGTTTGCAAAAAAAAGAAATGATGGAGATGTAATTATCTGTTCAAAACCTTGTTCTTCTTCTGTTTTGATTTCTGATAAAGATTATAAGCTACAAACACAATTCCACCCACAATAAGAACTACTAAGATATAATAGAAAATATAGCCCCAACTAGTCTGTCTGAAAAAGGTAGGGGTTATATCTGCAAAGAAATTCTTTAGAACGCCAACTGAAGAATCTCCTGAAGTGCTTGCTTCAGTAAGACTTGCATAAATAGTATATGTTGAAAAACCTGAAGAGAGAGAACTGAAGTAATAATACTTTGAATCTTCGTGGTCATAGCTTGTATTCAACGGAGTCCAACCTGTTCCAGGATTTCTGTAAAGGATAACTGAAGAAAGATTAAGATTATTATCCGAAACCCAACTCTTATTGACTTTGAAATCAATTGAAACATTCTCTATCTGAGAATCATTTATTCCAGAGGTGTTAATTTCAAATGATTGATATGTAACTCCTGCACCCGCCACTTGCAAATCTGAAGTTGAAACTGGAATATTAGTCCGAGAAATTGTAACAGTCGCACTCTGAACATCTTCTTTTGAAGTTATTCCAAACTGGGTAAATGCAACATCACTTGAATTTGAAGAGATGTTCACAACAGAAGCTACTCCTTTGGTGACATTATTAATGGTTCCGGTGTAAACTACTACTGTTGCATTAGGAATTGTGGTATTTTCTGTAGGGGTAACAGCTCCTCCGCCCCCTCCTGATGCAGGTGCTGTTCCTCCTGAAGAAGTTGAAGTAGTAACAGGTACTGGTGTAGTAAAAATAACAGATGAAGAATTTACATTTCCAAAAATATCTTCAGAATAAACTGTCCAGGTATTACTTCCTTCGGAAGCGGTTAACCCAGTAAAATTGGAGCATGTAGGATCAGGCGAAGAATTGGTTCCGCCATTCAAAGAATACCAACAAGAACTTAAATTGTAATTATCTGAAGCAGAATAATTGATAACCGTCACAGAACCAACACTGCTATAAGCCGTTCCCGCAACAGGATAAATTATTGAAACATTTGGAGCAAGATTATCTCTATACAAGGGCAAATAATCAATACTCACATTATCATTTGAAGTATAACTAGAATCACAGATTCCATTCTTATCAGAATCAGTACATGCTGCTGAAAATCCAGTTCCCGGAGCACTCCAATTATCCCAGAAGTTTCCTCCAATGTAAGAACTTCCTAAAATATTTGTTCCGCTTTGAAGAGTTGTATTGAAATAATTACGAGGGGCCATCACTGACCAATTATAGTAATTCACTGTATTGTTAAAGAGGTTATTGTAAATTGTATTATTAGAAGAATTTAGATAAATACCATAGATAGAATTATTCTCTACCTTTGAATCTGTTAGAATATTATTTGTTGAAAAATAATCTATGGCAATCCCATATTTTCCATTTGAATTTGAAGTTAAATTAGTAAGTGTATTGCTTCCTGAAAGCAGATCTGTAATGAATAATCCCCCATATGTGTTGAAAGAGGAAGTTACATTATCCAGCAAATTCCCGCCACTCCTAAGAAGGTAAACCCCTATGGAATCATTCTGAGCATTTACATTTTTCAAAGTATAATTCGAACCTTGATTAAGGTCAATACCATTAGCGAGATTATTATTTGTAGTAATATTAACAAAACTGCTGTTAGAGGTATTTATTATATAAATTCCCATTTGAGGGTTGAAATTAGAAATAACATTTTGAAGACTAAGATTATAACCATTAAATGAAAACAGGCCATGATAAGTAGAATTGCTAAGAGTAGTATTCTTAATCAAATTATTAGTACTTGTATCCAGATAAATATTAAGATGAAATCCGCTTACATTACAGTTCTCAATAATATTATCATTACTCCCTCCATCTGCAGAACTCAAAACTATCCCATTACTCGAATAAGCAGTCAGGTTATTTGAACCTATAAGAGAATACCCCTTACAATCTAAGGTTAAATTATCTTTTCCATTAAAATCTATTGCAATTCCATCAGGGTTATAATTCATAGATGAAGTCATCTGAATGTAACTTCCCTGTGCCGAAGAAGCTATGGCCTCATTACAAGAAACCACTGAATCACAGGTTTTGTTTTCAGGAACATGGAAAGAATAAATAAGGCTATTTGAACTCGAAATGTAAACAGTTCCCCATGAAATTGTCGGATTGCTCAGACCACTTCCAACAGCATAATTCCATATCTTTGCTCCTGTTGTTGCATTAAGTGCGTAGAGATTGGAATCACCACCTCCGAAGAAGACAACACCGTTTGAAGAAATAGTTGGAACTGAACCGACTGCACCCCCTAGGGTATAATTCCAGATATCTGTTCCAGTTGTTGCATTGAGAACATAAAGACCCGGACCTGATCCGTAAGTTGTTCCAATATAAATCTTATTATCATAGATCGCAGGAGCAGAAAGCGAAGCCCCATAAATATCATGCTTAAAGACAAATGCCCCTGTTGTTGCATTGAGAGCAATTAAACTGTTGTTTCCATTTCCAAAATAAATTGTCCCGTTATAAATCAAAGGAGCGGGAATAGTTGAGGAAGTTCCAGGAAGCGTATAATTCCATAAGCTTAAACCTGTTGTTGCATTGAGAGCAAAAAACTTGTTAGAGTTTCCAGTATAAACAATTCCATCATAAGCCACAGATGTTGTACGCACAATATTATTGGTATTATATCTCCACGCTTGTAATCCTGTTGTTGCATTGAGAGCATACAGATAATCATTTCCGTCACCCAAATAAATCAAACCATTGTAATAAATCGGAGAATTTTCATAACTGTTTAAGCCAATAGAAAAATTCCAAATGTTTGCTCTAGTGGTAAGATTTATTGCAGAGATATTTCCTACCGAAGCTGAAATATAGAGAATACCTCCATTAATAGTAGGAGTTGAAGTAATCCCCCCAGAATTAACCATGGTGTAAGTCCAGATAATATTGCCTGTGCTTGCATTAAGAACAAAAAGAGTACTATTCAAAGCCCCTCCTCCTGTATAAACACTTCCATTGTAAATAGCAGGAGAGGAAGATCCTAATCCAGTATAATTAAACTTCCATAAAAGATTGAGATTTGCAGCATCTATGGATTCATTCTGAAAATTGGTATGATTACCGCCTCCATGAAAAGCAATCCAATCAAGTGCAGAAGTAGTATTACTAAACAAAGTTATGCAAACTACGATTAAAGAAATAGAAAGTATCAATGCAAAAAACATCAAAACATCACCTTTCTTACTCATGATTCTCCTAAAGAAATAACGATATAAAAACATATCTCAAATATATTAACTGCTTGACAAAGCTTCCATAGCAAGAGGCGCATAAAATATATCAAACATCTCATCGTCCACAACAGATTCATCAACAAAATATTCGTCTTTTCCGTTAAATGCAGGTTCATAATTTTTCTCAAAAAATAATAATTTGCCTTTGTATCTCACTTTAAAAGTTTCCTTTTCAATATCAGAATAATAATCTATAGTAAAATCGTTTCCGACCAACGCATAAACCGAAGGCGCCCTGTCTTCGCTGCCGAGCCTAAAAACATTTTCTTCAGCAATTGACTTTGCTTCAGACAAGACCCTTTCAAGTTTTTTATTCTCCATTCTACTAATCCCTAAAATTAGTTCATAAACCTTTCCAAATTTCGCAAAACATTTATAAAACTGTAAAATATATATTCACATGCCAAGAGCAAAAAAGAAGGTGACAAGTAGAAACTCACGTGTTTCTCGTTCTAAAAAAGTTTCAAAAAATAATTCTCAAAGAGCTGACGATAAAAAGTTGAAGGGAAAACCATTTTGGGTTATAATGAGACTAGCTGCATCATTCCTTTTCATCTGGCCATTCCTTGATAAAACATTTGGATTTGGTCTTACTACCAAGGTTGCAAACGCATGGATTAACGGAGGCTCTCCAATTGCTGGATTCTTAACTCACGGAACTTCAGGACCTTTAGCAGGAATATTCCAAAGTATGGCAGGCAGCGGATTCGTTTCATGGCTTTTCATGCTCGGACTTTTATTTGTAGGATTGACTATGCTTTTGGGAATAGGAATGAAGCTTGGAGCAATTGTGGGAACAGCAATGTTATTCCTTATGTACATAGCTGCATTACCTACCGAAAATAATCCATTCCTGGATGAACATTGGTTTTATGCATTCGCACTTATAGCATCAGCATTAACTCATTCAGGAAATTATTTTGGACTTGGAAAGTGGTGGTCCAATCTTAAATTTGTAAAGAAATGCAAGATTTTAGAATAAAATTACTATTCTTCAATTATTCTGACATCAACCGCAAAACTTTTCTTATCTGTTAAAGTAAATGGATTAATGTCCATTTCTTCTATGTTCTTGTGCTTCAAAGGAATTCTGGAAATTTCAACAAGTGATTTTTTCAAATCATTCAGATTAACATTCATCCCTCTAAATCCTTTAAATATCTTTGAAGATTTCAGGGAGTTTATCATCTCATCAGCATCATTAAGATTAATGGGGCATTTTCTGGTTGTAGTGTCTGCGATAGCCTCCGTATAAATCCCTCCAAGTCCAAAAAGTATCATGTGTCCAAAAACAGGATCCCTCTTAATTCCAACAATAGTCTCAATTCCCTTAACATACTTCTGAACCATTATTCCATCAAGAGCAATTTTATGTTTCTCTGCTTCAAGAACTAAATCCTTAAACGAATCCGCAAGAGAATTATCATACATAACAATTCTTATTCCATTAACTTCCGTTTTGTGCAAAGCATCAGGAGAAAGAATTTTCAAAACCAAGGGGGGTTTTATTTTAATTTCATCAAGAGAATGAATAACCTGAGATTCTGGAACCGTAACAAACTTCTCGGCAATTTTTGCGGCTTGAAAGGCATTAAGAGCAGTCTTTTCAGAATCACCACTTTCCATAAATACTAGAATAAAGCCTTCCTTAAAAAATTATCTTATTCTCGATTCACAAATTTTATAAAGAGCCACGTCGTTTTCAAAGAATAAAAGAGGAAATGGAAATCATAAAAAAATTTGAGGTTCCTTATTTGCAGATTCTTAATGAGGAAGGAAAGGTTACGGACAAGAAAGACATGCCTAAACTTTCCAACGAAGATATCAAAAAGATGTATTATCTAATGATTCTTTCACGAGCTTTCAATGAAAGAGCAATAGCAATGCAAAGGCAAGGAAAAATTTACACTTATGCTTCTCTCAAAGGACAGGAAGCTGCACAGGTAGGTTCAGCTTTCGCAATGGGAAAAAATGACCTTGCATTCCCTTCATTCAGGGAGCACGGTGTTGTTTTAACAAGAGGGGGGACAATGGACGGACTTTTACTTTACCATAAAGGAGATGAAAGAGGTTCATGTGCAAAAGGAGTTAATGTATTCACTCCTGCAATCCCAATAGCTTCACAAACAACTCACGCAGTAGGAGCAGGAATGGCTCTTGCATATAAAGGTAAAAAAGCTGCAACAATGGTTTACTTTGGTGATGGAGCAACTTCAAAAGGAGACTTCCACGAAGCTATGAACTTCGCAGGGGCATTCAAAGCACATACCGTTTTTCTCTGTCAGAATAATCAGTGGGCAATCTCACTTCCCTTTGCACAGCAGACAGCGGCCGAGACGATAGCACAAAAAGCAATAGCTTACGGATTCAAGGGGATTCGTGTGGACGGAAACGACATCTTTGCGGTTTACAAAGCAACAAAAGAAGCTCTTGCGGAAGCTTACAAAGGAAATCCAACTTTAATTGAATGTTTAACTTACAGAATGGGAGACCACACAACTTCCGACGATGCGGGAAAATATCGTTCAGCAGCAGAAGTAAAAAAACATGAAAAATTTGAGCCAATTTCAAGGCTAAGAAATTATATGATAAAAGAAAAAATTATGACTGCAGCAGCAGACAAAAAACTTCTTGCACAGGCGGAAAAAGATGTAGACGCGGCAGTAAAGAAATTCGAAGCGATTCAGCCTTATGCTCCTGAAGATATCATGAATTATCTTTATCAGGAACTTCCTTCCGAACTCCAGGAAGAACTAGAGGAAATTAAAGCTGATGCTGCTTCAGGGGAGGCTCAATGAATTTGGAAACTAAAGTAAGAATCATTCCTTACATGAAAGCAGACGCAGGGGTTAACATGGCCATAGATCAAAGCCTACTCAACTCAATGGAATCTCAAATAGCCAACGGAGAAAAACCAGACCCTGTGTTAAGAGTCTATAGTTTTTCATCCCCTACAGTAATATTCGGATATCATCAAAAGATAGACGGAAGATTAAATGAAGAACTAGCAGAACAAATGGGTGTTAAATATGCAACAAGAGAGTCTGGAGGAGGACATATGTATTTCAGTCCAAACGATGTTCATTTTTGTTTCATATCTCCGGAAGGAAGACTCACCGACAATTCTGAACTGATAAAAAGATATCAAAAAACAAATTCAAAAGTTGTCGAAGCGCTTAAGGAACTTGGATATGATTCCTCGCTTGGAAGAACATCAATAAGACTCGGAGATGAAAGAATTGTTGCAGGAACTGCAATAAGACAAAAAGGAAACTCTTACATGCACCAGGGAGGAATACTCGTTGACAACTACAATGATGAAATTTTCTCACTGCTAATGGCAAGAAGCGACGAAATTGAAAAATGGAAATCAAAAGTTACTTCCCTCAAGGAAAATTCGGAAAATTACATTTCACTTCCAGGAAAAATAATTTCAAAGTATAACGGATACATTAAGCCCCTGACAAAGGAAGAACTGGAATATGTTGAAAGTTTAAACCATAACTTTTATTCGAATCAGGAATTTCTCCATTCAGGAGAAAAAGAAGCTGACATCTGTCTTATAGCCGAATATACTAAAGACAAAGATAACTTAGTAAATCCGGTAGGAGTTCAATATGCCTGAGATGAATATGGTTGATGCCATAAACAACGCGCTTGGAATAGCATTAAAGGAAGATGAAAATGTAGTTCTCCTTGGAGAAGATATCGGAGAAGATGGTGGAGTTTTCAGAGTTACAGACGGTTTGGCAAAAAAATATGGAAATAATCGTGTTATGGATTCTCCAATAGCCGAAGCAGGAATTATTGGAGCTTCTATCGGAATGGCGGTAATGGGACTTAAACCAATAGGAGAAATCCAATTCGACGGATTTTCATTGACGACCTTAGATCAACTATATAATCACGCATCAAGAATTCGTCTCAGATCGCGAGGAATTTACACCTGCCCTTTAGTCCTAAGAGTTCCAATCGGCGGTGGAATCCGTGCCCTAGAACACCATTCAGAATCTCCTGAAACAATGTTTGCTCATATTCCTGGAATAAAAGTTGTAATGCCTTCAACTCCTTACGAAGCCAAGGGGCTTCTGCTTTCAGCAATTCACGACCCCGACCCAGTAGTTTTCTTTGAACCAAAAAGAGTTTATCGTGCAATAAAGGAAGATGTTCCAATGAAATCCTATGAAATTCCTTTAGGAAAAGCAAGAATTGTTCGTGAAGGAAACAAATTAACCCTGATAACTTACGGTTCCTGGGTTCGTGAATCTATGGAAGCTGTTGAAGAACTCCAAGCAGATGTTGAAGTTATAGACCTTAGAACAATTTCTCCTCTTGACACTGAAACAATAATCCAATCTGTCCAAAAAACAGGCCGTGCAATGATAGTTCATGAAGCCCCTAAAAATCTAGGTGTGGCGGCAGAAATAATTGCAAGGATAAACGAAAAAGCATTCTATAATCTTGAGGCTCCAATAGAGAGAGTCACTGGATATGATACCGTTATGCCTTTAGCATCTTATGAAAAACTCTTCCTCGTTAATAAGGAGAGAATTAAGAAAGGTATAAATAAAGTATTGTCTATAAAATCATAATGGGAGATTTCAAATTTCCGGATGTAGGAGAGGGGATACAGGAAGGAGAGGTTGTCAAATGGCTTGTAAAAGAAGGTGACACCGTAAAAGCAAATCAAAATATAGTGCAGGTTGAAACAGATAAATCTGTTGTTGATCTCCCGGCTCCGGAAGCTGGAAAAATAACAAAAATTGCAGTTCAAAATGGACAAACAATAAAAGTCGGCGGAGTTCTTTGCACAATCGGAAGCGGAGGTTCTTCAAGTAGTTCCCCAGCACCTTCAGAAAAACCTGCTCCAAAAAAACCCTTGCCCAAAACAACTGCTCCAGTTAAACAAGAATCTTCATCTGATCCAAAGCCTTCTGTTCATGCAATGCCCGGGGTTAAATCTTCAAAAACCGCTGAATCTCCTGAAACAGATTCTCAAACTAAACCAAACACACCTCCAAAGAGGGGTTTAGCTGTTGTAGGACAATTAGAGGAAGCTCCTGAAGGAGAAACTGAATTAAGACCTCACGCATCAACAATGCGTGGAGAAATCCAAAGCCAAAAAGTAAAGACAACCCCGGTAGTAAGACAACTTGCAAGGGAACATAACATTAACCTTACAAAAGTAAAAGGCTCAGGTCCCCAAGGAAGGATTCTAAAGTCAGACCTAAGCATTTCTGGAAGCGTTCCACAGCAGATGGTTCCAGTAACAACACATCAAACATCACAGGGAGCTGTTGAAAGAATTCCATTGAAAGGAATAAGAAAAGCAATCTTTGACAATATGACAATCTCAAATCAGATTCCTCAGGCAACTGAAATGGAAGATGTAAACATAACAAGATTATGGAACATAAGAGAAAAAGAAAAGAAAAAGTACAAAGATGTAAAGATAACGCTTCTTTCATTCATTGTTAAAGCTGCAACTGCAGTCCTTAAAGAAAACCCTATGCTTAATGCTTACATGAATACAGAAAGCCAAGAAATTCTTGTTAAGAAATATTACAACATGGGAATAGCTGTTGAAACTCCTTTAG
>CAZKAU010000010.1:0-13319 GCA_964551065.1 Candidatus Woesearchaeota archaeon
TCTGGCGACATCTGTTCCGCTCCTACCCATTGCAACCCCCACGTCTGCACGTTTTAATGCAGGAGCATCATTAACTCCATCTCCAGTCATTGTAACAATCTCGCCCTGTTCCTGAAGTGCCTGAACTATTTTCAGTTTCATCTTAGGGGTTACTCTTGCGAAAACATTTATGTTCTTTACAGCGTGCCTGAATTCCAAAGGACTCAGAGTTTCCAGTTCCTCTTCGGTAAGAACCTTGTCCCCCTCTTTTGCAAGTCCGACTTCTTTTGCTATTGCCAGAGCTGTTTCCTTATTGTCTCCTGTTTTCATGATTATTCTTATTCCTGCCTTTCTTGCCTTTGAAATTGCTTCCTTGACATTTTTTCTTGGAGGGTCCTGCATCCCAACAAATCCTGCGAGAACCATTTCCTTAAGATATTCTTCTGAAGCTCTTTCAATATGATGAGGTAAATCCTTGTATGCCAGTCCAAGAACTCTTCTTCCTTGCTTTGCAAGATTTTCTGCTCTCTTCATCAGAATTTCTTTTTCCTTTTTATCAAGTTTAACAACTCTCCCTGATTTTAATGTGTAGTCGCATCGGTCGAGAATTTTTTCAAATGCTCCTGCGGTATAAATTTGTTTTTTCTTTTCGTGAACAATTTCCACCAGTGTTGCCCTTAATTGAAACTCAGAAATGAAAGGCATGTCATCAATAACCTTCTCAGAATTTTCCAGAGATTCTTTGTCGAGATTTGCCTTTTTTGCAAGAACCAGAAGAGAAACTTCTGTAGGATCTCCAATTATTTCATAATCGCCTTTTTTTCTCAACAATGTTCCATTATTGCATAAAGCGCAGATATTCAACATTTTGGAAAGATCCTTATCTTTCGAGGGGAGGAATGGTTTTTTTCCAAGGAAGAATCTTCCAAGAGGATTCCATCCTTCGCCTGTTACCTGATAGCCTTCATTAGAAGTTAGAACTGTTTCCACGACCATTGAATTTTCAGTTATTGTTCCCGTTTTGTCTGTTGCAATCACAGTTGTAACTCCAAGAGTGTCTATGGCAGGAAGATAACGAATGATCGCTTTTTGTTTTGCCATTCTTCTTGCCCCTATTGCAAGAACTATTGCCAGAGCTGCCGGGAGGCCTTCAGGAATCCCTGCAACAAGGGACGCGATAGCGAAAAGAAAAATGTCTGAGAAGGCTATATGATTATAAAGCAATCCTATAAGGAATTCAGCTAAGACGGCAATTATCGCAATTGCTGAAACAAAAATTGTAAGCTGTTTAACCTTTTTGCTGTAATGAGATTTTGGTTGAATAACATTTTCTATTTCTTTTGCAACTTGTCCTATCTCTGTTCTCCTTCCTGTTGAAACTACAATTGCTTTTGCAGTTCCAGAAACGCACACTGTTCCCATATAGACCATATTGTCTCTGTCTGCCAGAGAAGTTCTTTCGGTGAAAATTTTCATCGCTTTTTCTTTTGGTAGAGATTCTCCTGTAAGAGAAGCTTCTTGAGTTCGGAAACTTTTTATCTCAATAAGTCGCGCATCAGCAGGAATCTTGTCTCCTTCTTCGAGAAATATTATATCTCCCGGAACGAGATTTTCTGAGTTTATCTTAACTAGTTCTCCCTTCCTGTAAACTTTTGCGTAAGAGACTATCAATCTTTTCAAAGCTGCTATTGCATTCTGTGCTTTTCTTTCCTGAACAAATCCAATAATTGCATTTGCAAGAATCATTGCAAAAATCACGAATACATCAATATAATGCTCAATGATTATAGAAATGATTATTGCCACCCAAAGAACATAAATCAACGGGCTGTTTAGTTGTTTTAAGAAGTCTATTATTGCAGGTGTTGCTTTCTTGTGGGGGATTTCATTCTTTCCGAATTTTAATGTTCGATGTTTTGATTCTTCAAGTGAAAGGCCTTCTACAGAAGTTTCGAGCCCTTTCATAGTTTCTTCAATAGACTTAGAATGCCATTTTTCAGGCTCTCGTATCTCAATCACCTTCTTCCCCATAGTAATTTATAGAAAAAGTCTTTTATTAAACTTATCAAATTATTCGACGGTTACAGACTTTGCAAGATTTCTTGGCTTGTCAACATCCAAATCTTTCTTGTTTGCGATGTAGTATGCAAGTAACTGCATGGGTATTGCATTGATGACTGGAGATAGCTCTTCAGAGGTTTCCGGAACTTCTATGATATAATCTGCAAGTTTTGCAACATCATAGTCTCCGGGATTTGCAACTGCAATGATTATCCCGTTTCTCGCTCTTATTTCCTGCATGTTGCTCAAGGTCTTGTTTGAAACATCTGATTTTGTTGCAAGGAAAACGGTGGGCATGTCCTTATCCACCAGAGCTATAGGACCATGTTTCATTTCTGCGGCAGGATAACCCTCTGCATGAATATAAGAAATTTCCTTTAATTTCAATGCTCCTTCAAGAGCAACAGGAAAATTTATTCCTCTTCCAAAATAGAGAAAGTTCCTTGATTCGTAAAAGAGGTCTGCAATTTTTTCTATTTGTTCGTGACTGTTCAAAACATTCCTAATGTTTTCTGGAAGTTTGATGAGTTCTTTTGAAAGTTCTTCTATGGAATCTAATCCTTTTTGTTGTCGGATATACAATGCCAGCATAAATAAAGCAACTACCTGCGAAGTGAAAGCTTTTGTTGAAGCGACTCCAATTTCTGGTCCGGCATGAAGATAAATTCCTGAATCTACTTCACGAGTTATTGTTGAGCCTACAACATTTACAATTCCCATTGTTTTTGCCCCCTTGAGTTTTGCTTCTCTTAAAGCTGCAAGAGTATCTGCAGTTTCCCCCGATTGAGAAATTGCTACAAGAAGGGTATTCCTGTCAACAAGAGGATTTCTGTATCTGAATTCAGAGGCATAATCTACTTCTGTTGGTATTTGTGCAAATTTTTCAATTAAGTATTTACCAATCAATCCTGAATGCCAGCTCGTTCCGCAAGCAGTTAAAATTATTTTATTTACTGAAGAAAAATCTATATTCAGGCTTAATTTTATTTTTCCGTCTTTCACCCTTCCTCTGATAACATTTTCAATGGTTTCAGGCTGCTCAAAAATCTCTTTTAACATAAAATGTTTGAAATTTCCTTTTTCCAATTGTTCCACGGTCCATTTAATTTCATGGACTGTCTTATTCACATACTCTCCGTTTGCATGTCTAACAGTGTAATTATCTTTTGAAAGAACGGCTATCTCATTATCCTGGAGATAAATTATTTTATTGGTATGTTCCAAAACTGCGGGAACGTCTGAGGCTACAAACATTTCCCTTTCTCCCACCCCTAAGATTATCGGAGAACCTCTTCGGGCAACAACAAGTTCATTATCTTTATTGCTAAGAACTACCAATCCAAAAGTTCCTTCAATAAGTTTCAAGGTTTTTGCAACCGCTTCTTCAAGACTTTGGCTTTCAGAATAGAATTTTTCGACAAGATGTGCAAGAATTTCAGAGTCTGTATCTGAGGAAATCTTGTGTCCTTCAGATTCGAGAATTTTTTTTAAAGAAGAAAAGTTTTCGATAATTCCATTGTGAACTATTGCGATTTCGTTTTTGCAATCAAAGTGAGGATGTGCATTAACCTTGTTTGGTTCTCCATGAGTTGCCCATCTCGTGTGAGCAATTCCAATTTTTCCGTTCAGATTAATGACATCAGGAGAATTTTCCAGTTCAAATATTCTTCCGGTTTCTTTTGCAGAATTTAAGATTTTATTTTCAGAAACACAAATTCCTGCGCTGTCATAACCACGATATTCTAATTTTTTTAATCCATCAATAAGAATTGGAACGGCCTCTCTTTCTCCTATGTAACCTATGATTCCGCACATGCAGATTAAAGAGTTGGGTGGGTTTAAATTAATTATGAAACTTAAACACAGATTAGTGTTTTAGATATTTTCATACAACAAAACTTAAAAAGAAAAGAGTTGAAAAGATTTTGCAATGAAAAGAGAAGTGGGTTTAGTTTCAGTTATAGGAAATATGTTTGGAGGGAAAAGTGCTGAAACCGTCAGGCTTGCAAACATTGAGCAAAAGATTGGCAGGAAAGTCCAGGCATTCAAACCGGGCATTGACAGCAGGTATGGGGACAGTTACATTATGACTCATGATGGAGCTAAATTTCCTGCTCGCTCTGTCAGAAGTGTTTCTGAAATGAGATCACTCATTGACAAAGACACGGACGTTCTAGTTTGGGATGAAGACCAGTTTTGGGATGAGGAACTTTATGATTTTGCAGAAGAGTATAAGGACCGGCTAATGATAATAAACAATTCTCTTCAGTTTAATTACCGAGGACAGACATTTAATTTGAGAAAACCGGGAAGTTTAGAGCCCTCATCAAGTTACAGTGGAATGGACATTGCAAATCTTGGCAGAATAATAACTGCTTATCCTCAATGCCTATTCAGGGAAGATGGACATGTTTGTAGAGCTCAAGCAATCTATCCACAAAGATTCAATTCAGAAAAAGAAAGCCTTATGCCTTATGAAGATGTTGAAATAGTCTTAGGAGCAGGAGATAAATACTCCCCAAGATGCGTTAATCACTTTGCAAGACCTCTTAAGGGCGGGAGTTTTTTATACCAAGGAACGATTTACTCATCAGAGGAATTAATGTCAGAACACCCTGAAATATTCAAATAAAAAGCCTTAAAAAGTACATATTTCTTAGTTTTTTGTAAGTCGGGCAGTTAACTCCGGAATCTGCTTTTGGATAAGCAAAGTTCGCGATTATATCGAATTTGATTCTGAGGAAGGTCCGCCCTCCTAACCGCGCTGTAAGCGCGGAGTCATTTCCTGAAAGGGAAATTGCCGTGAGGCAAGGCTCTGGTACAGAAACGCCACAGCTCCAGTTGAGTTATGAAACTTGCGTGGAACTTCGAAACTGGAGATTTGATGAAACGAGCATCCTGACTGGTGCAACCTTAAAGGGCTTAGTTGAATGTTAACACGTTCTGTTTGTCCAGAAATGGAAACGAAGAACGACAGAAGGTGGCCTATGCCTGACTTACAAATTTTTTTAAGCTAAATTAAAAATTCTCATAATCATTAACAATGCCTGACCTGCAAATCCTGCAACTACAGGAACAGCGAGATTATCATCAACTGGTTTAAGAAGAATTTCTACGGCTGTGGCTGTAAAAGCCATAATCAAAATTATTGGGAAGTTGTTTAGGAAGATAAATCCAATTGCGATGTCTACGAAAAATTCTGCAATCATAGAATCAACTGAAACATTTATGTGCCCTATTCTGTGATTCCCTATCCTTCCGACAATTGCTGATGCAGTATCTCCGAAAATCATCATGATGATTGCTGTTATTGCGATATTGAATTCAAAAGCAGAAAATGCGACTATTATTCCAATAACCAGGAAAATGCTCCCTGAAAAATTGTTTTTCTCATTTTCACGATAAAGTTTGTGGAAAAAAGGGATTTTCTTGTTGAACCTCATCTTTATGAATTCTATTAGAGACAGAATGATCAAAATTAGGATAAGGGAAAGGATTGCGGTTCTTTGACTGAATTCTTCTTTGATTATGCAATATAAGAGAATATAAATTACGGAACTTACATGAACAAGTTTTCTTTTTATTTCAAATATTAAATCTTCCACAATTAATCCCCTTGGAGGTTGTTTTTAAAGATAATGAAGGTAAAATCTATGTGTGATTCAAAAGGAAAAGGTTTAAAGATACTAATTATGAGTTTATATGAAAGCGATAATTCGCTAAATTACTGCGGGAACTTAGCTCAGCGGGAGAGCACATGACTGAAGCTCATGGTGTCCGGGGTCCGACTCCCCGAGTTCCCATTTTTCATTTTTCCAAAAACATTTATAAATATAAATAGATTAATCTGTTTTAAGATGCCAAGGAAAAAAGAGGTAAAGAAGGAAAAGGGTGAAGATATTGTAAAAGGTCTAGGTGTCGTAGGCTATGTTCTTGGAATACTCAGTGTTGTTTTTGCTCTAATTTCTCCTCTAGCAGGACTCGTTATGGGAATTGTAGGACTTGTTCATACTAACAGAAATCATGGAGCTCTTTCAAAGAGGAGTAAAATCCTTAATATTGTAGGAATTGTTGCAAGCTTTGTTATGGCAGTACTTGCAATTTATATTTCATATAGCTCAGGGAGTTCTCTTTTGAGCACAGCTCCTTAATTCAAAATGTATTCAAAAAACAAAAAAGCGGCGATGGAAATGTCCATGGGGACAATTGTTACAATAGTTCTTGTTGTCGTTACATTGGTTCTTGCTCTCGTTTTAATAAGAAGTATATTTTCTAGCAGTACGAACGCGGTAACCCAGATTGACACTGCAATACAAAACCAGATTAATCACCTATTCACAACAGAGAACACTAATCTTGTTATTTATCCTGCAGGGCAAACTATAAAGATAAAGAGAGGGGATGATACTCCAAGAGGAATTCAGTTTGCAGTAAAGAATCCTGACAATAATCCTGCTACATTTACTTATACTCTCAATGCACAAAGTATGCATAATTGTGGTTCCAGTTTTACGCTTGATGAAGCTAACAGCTATGTTATAGGAAGTCCTGGGACTCTTAGTGCAGGAGCGGGGGCAGTTTCAGAGAATCAAGTTATATTATTCCAAGCTCCAAAGGGTGCGCCTGCATGTACTGTAACCTATTCCTTACAAGTTCAGGAAGCCGGTTCACAGAATGCGTTCTCTAAGCAGGTCTTTGTTGCATTCGATTAATTCTTGATAGTTTTTTAAATTCCTTAATCTTAGAAAATTTATGCTTAAGCTTTATAATACTTTAACGAGAAAAAAGGAAACCTTCAAACCAATTCATGACAAGGCTGTAGGGATGTATACATGCGGTCCAACTGTTTATTGGTACCAACATATAGGAAATCTTAGAAGTTATGTTTTCCCTGATATCCTGAAAAGAATTCTTGAATATGATGGATATAAGGTTAAGCAGGTAATTAACATAACCGATGTTGGACATCTGACTTCTGATGCGGACGAAGGGGAAGATAAGATAGAAAAGGCCGCGAAGAAAGAAGGCAAGAAGGCAGAAGATATTGCAAATTATTATTTCTCTATTTTCCTCGAAGATCTGAAAAAGATAAATGTTATTGAACCTACTGTATGGACTAAGGCCACGGAACATATTCAAGATCAGATAAAGTTGATAAAAAAACTTGAAGATAAGGGATATACTTACAAGACTGAAGATGGGATTTATTTTGATACGAGCAAGTTCAAGAACTATGGGAAATTAGGAAGATTGAATATAGAAAAACTTCAGGCAGGGAAGAGGATTTCAATGGGCGATAAGAAAAATAAAACAGATTTCGCGTTGTGGAAATTTTCTGACCCTGATGCTAAAGAAAAAAGACAGCAAGAATGGAAAAGCCCTTGGGGGATAGGATTTCCCGGATGGCACATAGAATGTTCTGCGATGTCTATGAAATATCTGGGGGATCATTTTGATATTCATACAGGAGGAGAAGACCATATTCAGGTCCATCATTCAAACGAGATTGCACAGTCAGAATGCGCTACCGGAAAGAAGTTTGTGAATTACTGGGTTCATGGAGCTTTCCTTACTACAGGAGGGGAAAAAGTTTCCAAGAGCAAGGGGGGATTATTCACACTTTCGGAACTTGAAAAGAAAGGTTTTGAACCAATGTCCTACAGATATTTTGTTCTTACAACTGTGTACAGAAAGCCATTGGAATTTTCAATGGAGAATTTGCAAAACTCGCAGAACTCTTACAGGAGATTAAAGAACATTGTTTCTGGTTTGAAAGATGATAAAAAAACTAATAAGAAATACCTAAAAGAATTTGTTGATTTTGTTAATGATGACTTGGATACTCCAAATGCTCTTCAAGTTTTGTGGAAGTTTTTGAGAGATGAAAATGCTCAAGGTAAATTTAGAACAGTTAAAGAAATGGATAAAATTCTTGGATTAAAATTATTTGAAAAAGAAGATGTTGAAATTTCTGAATCTGTGAAAAAGTTAATTGATGAAAGAGAGAATGCGAGAAAGGAGAAAAATTGGAAGAAAGCAGATGAGTTGAGAGATAAAATCAAAAAGAAAGGTTATTCTGTCGAGGATACTAAAGAGGGAGTCGTTGTGAAGAAGCTATAAATGGAAAATTACAGAAAATCTGTTTTTGTTGTTGTTTATGCGAAGGAAGGAAATGAGATAAAATACCTTTTGTTAGAGAGAAAACTTCATTGGAAAGGTTGGGAATTTCCCAAGGGAGGGGTTGACAAAGGTGAAAATGAAATTCAAACAGTCAAGAGAGAGACAAGAGAAGAAACTGGATTGAACATTAAGGGGGAAATAAAAAATTTTGGAATTGAAGGCCGGTATAAATATTCTAAAACTCTTCCAGACAGACCTGGATTTATCGGTCAGAGTTATTCTCTTTATGCAGTTGAAGTTGTGAAAGGAAAAATAAAATTAGACCCTTTAGAACATTCCGGATACGAGTGGCTTGGATTTAAAGACGCCCTTAAAAAGTTGAAGTGGAAGAATCAGAAGAAATGTCTCCAGATTGTAAATGGTTTTCTTGAAAATAAAAATTTTAGAAAAAGAATAACCAAGAACGGTGTTTTGCTTCTTGCAGGGAAAGACGAGAATACAAATGACGAACTCGTAAAACAGGCAGGGAAAGATGAATTTCTTTTCCATACCGAGATGGCGGGGAGTCCTTTTGTTAATGTTAAAGGGAGAGCGAATGAAGAGGACCTTAGAGAGGCTGCGTTGTTCTGTGCAAAACATAGTAGAGCATGGAAAAATTCCATGAAAGATGTGGAGGTTCACAAATTTAAGGGTGCAGACACTTACAAAAGTCGAGGGATGAAAGCAGGAACTTTTGGAGTTAGAAATTTTGAGAAAGTAAAGCTCAAAAAAGAAGATATTGAAAATTTCAAATAAAAAAGTATAAAAGACAGAAAATCTAGATTATTAAAATGAGGTTGGTTTTGTTGAGGCATGTTGAATCCATAAGCAATAAAGACCATATTGCAGACTCTCAAATTGACTTGGGTTTGACTGAGGAAGGGGCTAGTCATTCTGTTAAACTTATAAAAAAGCTTCAAAAGTATCCGTTTGATGTAATTGTTGTGAGTCCACTTGAAAGAACAAGTGAAACTATCAAACCATTTCTCAATGTTTTAAAGGATAAGCCAAAAGTTCTTGTTGATAAATCTACTATTGAAAGAAATCTTGGAAGTTTCTCTGATACGGATTTTGGGGAGTTTCAAAAATATTGTAAGGAAAACAATCTTGACAAGGTTTTTCACCGACCTCCAGGAGGAGAATCCATTTCAGATGTTTACAAGAGAGCTGAAAAGTTTTTGAATTATCTGAAAACCAAATTTAAGGATAAGAATGTTCTTGTCTGCGGACATAAAAACTTTCTTCTTTGTCTTGAGATATTGATAAAGAACAAAGACATTGCAAATTATTATGCTTATAGGCCTTTCAAGAATGGTGAGATAAGGGAATATAAATTATGATGCGCCATCCGGGAATCGAACCCGGATCACTGGCTTGGGAAGCCAATATTCTACCACTAAACTAATGACGCATAAGGGAAACCAAGGTTTACCCTTATCAACCCTTCCTTTAAGGAACTGCTTAAGGCTAAGGGGAAATCTACGGTTTTTACACTAACTTTCCCTTAGATAAGTTATACTTTTTCATACAATAAACCATTTAAAGATTATCCTGATTGAATTTTTATGTTAGAAAGGCAATTACTTTGGTATATGTATTCTCAGACAGAGAATCCTGATCCAGAAACAGAAGAAAGGCATTATTGGAACATTCTTCTTATTAATGATAATAGGGATTATGGGTTAATTTTAGAGAAGCTTCGTTCACAATTTACGCCTACTTTCCCGATGGAACAAGTTACACTCAATCCTATACGAAGTGAGAGAGTCATTGATAAAGGAAAAATAAGAGATTCTAAACTTAATTATTGGTTAATGAATTTTGAGACTACTGTTTCAAGAATAGATTTTTCAAAAGTTTATCAAGGAAAGGTCAAATGGGACAGAAGGCTTGCTCCGCGAAAAACCGTTGAGGGGTGGAATGACCTGATTGATAAGGTTTATGAGGGTAAGATATAATTTATAAAACAAATCTGGTTCTTTTATTCATGGCACAATTAGAAGTTCAAATTGGAAAGAATGGATTGACAGAGAATTTCCTTACTACTTTGAAAACCAATTTCAAGAATCATGATAATGTGAGAATTTCTGTATTGAAAAGTGCAGGTCATGAAAAGTCAAATGTTAAGGAAATATCAGAGAAAATCCTGCAAGAGCTGGGAAACCATTATACTGCAAAAGTCATAGGTTTTAAGATAGTTTTGAAGAAATGGCGAAAGGCAAGAAGATAAAAAAATAAACCAAATGATTTATAAACTAACAAAATACCCTAATTTTAAGTCAAAA
Organism: Candidatus Woesearchaeota archaeon; assembly: GCA_964551065.1. GTDB lineage: Archaea > Nanobdellota > Nanobdellia > Pacearchaeales > GW2011-AR1 > JAKLIN01. Next base: position 10,485 of record CAZKAU010000010.1, read on the forward strand.
AGCAATTTATTGCTTATCTAATTCCGTGAGGAATGGCTACAAACGAAAATGGAAAATAATTCAGTATATGATTTGGATCCTCAAGAGTATAACTTGCTTTTAGCTAAAGCTCTGAAAGGAGTTCCTGCATTTAAGGAACCTGAATGGATTCATTTTGTTAAGTCTTCTGCCTCAAAAGCAAGACCTATCGATGATGATAACTTCTGGTACAAAAGGGCTGCAAGTATTCTCAGACAGATCTATAAAAATAAGGTTGTAGGCGTAAATAGACTTAGAACCAAATATGGAAGCAGAAAGTCAAGAGGATTTAAACCTGAGGAGTTCAGAAAATCCGGCGGAAAAATAATCAGAACCATTTTGCAGCAGGCTGACGAAGCAGGATTTACCGAAATTGCTAAAGCCGTTAGAGGAGTGAGAAGCAAGAGGCCCGGAAGACAAATGACTGAGAAGGGAAAATTATTCTTAGAATCAATAAAAGCTGAAAAGGAGAGTAAAGAATAATGGGAATTAAGAATCAGAATAAAAAACTTAAATTGATGAAGGCAGAAAGACAGACCAAATGGGCACCCGTTTGGGTAGTTCTTAAGAAATATGGAATGGGAAAGAGAATTCATCCTTCCGCAACAACTGCCGTTAGAAGAAATTGGAGAAGAACAAAACTTCACATTACACCAAGAAAACAAAGGAAGTCTCACTTCGGATAAATAAATGGCTGAAACAAAATCTGACAGAATTGAAAGAGAATATGTTATCCCTCTTAGACCTGAATGGAGAAAGGTTGCAAGGTATAAGAAAACAAATAAGGCTGTTAAAGCAGTCAAAGAATTTTTAGTTAGACATATGAAAATAAGAGACAGAGACCTCAACAAAGTGAAGGTTGACAAATTGTTAAATGAAGTTCTCTGGAGCAGAGGTATAAGGCATCCTCCAACAAAAATAAAGGTTAAAGCAGTTAAGGAAAATGGAATTGTGACTGCTGAACTTTACGATATGCCAGAGGCACTCAAATTCAAGAAAGCAAGATTTGACAAGAGAGATGAAAAGGCAAGAGCTGTTGCAGAAAGCAAGAAATCCACTATGGAAAAATTGAAAGAAACTGCAGCAGGAGCAATGAAACCTAAATCTGATGCTGAAAAAGCTGCTGAGTCTGCAGGAAAATCTGAAACTGTAAAAGAGAAAGAGGAAAAGAAAGCTGCAGTTGTGGAAGCTGAAGAAAAAGCAGAGAAGGAAATTTCAAAGACCGAAAAGCATACTGCAAAAGTACAGAATGAAAAGCAGGCTAAGGGTCAGAGAACAGGTTATAATTCAACCTCCAGAGGGAAATAATTATTTCAAAATTTTTCCAGTTTCTTTATACCACAGATATAAATCTAATTCGCCAAGATTTGTTCCTGTTTGAGAGGCAATATTTTTTAGAAGATTTTCTATTTCAATATATTTTTTTGGGGTTAGAGATTTATTTTTTGGAGCTTCAATCAATCCAAATTTTACCAGCAAGTCCACAATATGGAAATCTATAATCGCAACATTTTTTCTTCCGATATTCCTGAGAAAATGTGATGCTTCTTTCATCCCGAGACCTTTTACATTTTGTGCGAGCCAACTTCTTATTTCTGCATCGGTTTCGAAAGAATCAAGAATTGTTCTAAGATTATTCCTATGTTTTCTTGCTTCAAGGATGAATCCGGCACGTGCGTTTGGAAACCTGTGACCCAATTCAGCTAATTTTGATGCAAGTTCCTCAGAACTTAGAGAGTGAAATTCATTTCCTATTGCATTTTGTATTTTTATTCCGCCATGCGCAGAGAAATTTGCTGTCAGCAAGCAAAAGCACAATTCCTTGAATAATTCTTCATTTCCTTGTTCTCCTAACTCATAAAATTCATTCATTCTTGAATCTATGGTTTGTTTTACCTCTGATTCCTGGAGTTTTTTTATTTCTGAAATTAGTTCATTGACAGATTCCATAAGTTTAACATGAAGAAAAGTATTTAAATCCCTTTTGCATTTTTGATATAGAAAAGATGGTGGCATGGTTATCTGATCCTAGTATAGCAGTGGTATTTGCCTCTTTATGGTGGCTCTTATTAGTTGTTTCTTTGTGGGAGGGTGTTTGGAAAGGAGTTGCTCTTTGGAAATCTGGAAATAATCATCAACTCGCATGGTTTGTGTGCATCTTCATATTTAACACGATGGGAATTCTCCCAATCATTTATCTTCTTTTCTTTCAGAAAGGCAAAATGAAAAAGCCTGAAAAGAAATCTTCGAACAGGGTTCCAAGGCCAAGTCCAAAAAGAAGTTCAGGGTCTAAGAGTTCTTCACGTTCTAAATCTAAGAAGAGAAGATAATTAGATTTTCTTTATTTCTTCAAGCAATTTATCCTTCTCTTTTCTGCTCGTGTGGCTTTTTCCAAATCTAACTAAGGTAGAATTTACTTTGCTCCAATATTTTCGAGGAAATAGATTTTGCAAATCTGATTCTATTTTGTGTGGGTTTTTATTGTTTGTCCAATTTAACTTTTGAGAAATGTAAGAAACGTGTGTATCTACCCCTATTGCATCTTTTCCGTATTCCGAAAGGAAAACATTTGCAGTTTTTCTTCCCACCCCTGCCAAGGTTGTTAGCTTATCAACATTGTGGGGAATTTTTCCCTTGAACTCTTTTGATATTCCTTTTGCACAATTTATTATGTTTCTAGATTTATTTCTGTAATAATTAACAGGGCGAATTATTTTTTCAACATCAGGTTGTTTTGCTTTTGCAAGAGCCTGAGGATTTTTATATCTCATAAAAAGGGTTTTGCAGATTTCTATTGTTGTTTCGTCTCTTGTTCGT
>CAZKAU010000011.1:0-12610 GCA_964551065.1 Candidatus Woesearchaeota archaeon
TTTCTTAGCTTTTGTGATTATTTCTTTTATGTAATTTGAGATAACAAGTCTTCCTTTAAGGGACATTGGAAGTTCTTCTTTCTTTACAGGTTCTGTGCTTTTGTTGTACATCTCTTCAAGAGCAACGAACTCTTCAGTTTCCCTTATGTTTGAAAGATAATTTATTTTTTCTTCAGCGTCTTTCTTTACAGAAGATTTAAGTCTTTCAAGAATCCCTCTTGGCTTAACTCCCATATACATTATTGGCTTTCCTATTTTTTCTATTGCAAATCCTTTCTTTTCCAATGTTTCCAAAACATCATATGTTCTTGAACGTGGAACTCTAGAAAGTTTTGCTATTTCTCCTGCAGAAGCAACCCCTTTAGAAAGCAAAGCCAGCCAAACTTTTGTTTCGTAGATATTCAAGTCAAAGTAATCTTTGATTTTACTGATTAATTCTGGTTTCACCAACATATTATATCCCTCCCGCTTCGCCTAATTTTCTGGCAATCTTTTCAAGCTCAGGGATGTTCTCGCCAGATTCTAATAGTTCAAACATTCTCTGCTGTTCAGCTTTCTCTTCGCCAGACATTCTTGTCGCTTTCAAAATCTCTTCATCCGATAAGTGAACAATAGCTTCGTATCCCCAATTATCTTCAGATGATGGATCGAAGGTGTAACCTAAGTTAGAATAGTCTTCTTTCTGACCTTCTCTTGCACTATAATCTTTTTTTCTTCTAGGGAATAACATAAAAATAGTTACAGATTTTGCTTTATAAATGTTCCTATTTGTTCTCACTGAACAAAGGTAACAATCAGAAAATTAAGTAGCAAAGTCCCATTGCCACAAATATTCCTGCAGATATAAAGGGCATTGCAGGATAGAACTTCTTCTTTTCAGAAAATGCAAATAGCAACCCTAATCCAAGAGCAGCGCCCGCAATAATTAATAGAGAAGCAAGAGGAAGCTGGATTCCGAGAACTTCTGTAAATCCGAATCTCCTCAACACGACCCCTGAAGTGATTATAGGGAAAACTACATCTCCTCCTCCAAGAATAGCTATATTGACCTTGACTTTCTTTCCTTTATTCTTTTTGTCTTTCTTCATCTTCTTCATTTTTTCCCTTACTGATTTTGAAGCATAGGGGATGAAAAACCCAGAGAAGATCTTTAAGGTATCAATTTGATATTTTGCCATCTTCTGCATAATCTTTGATCGCCATACTGCCCACATATCATAGAAGGAAATTAAGATAAGCAAGGCGATTGCTGCGAAGACGCCCCTGTTAGGATTTTCAGGGGAACTTAAGAGAGATACAAAAACTGCAGCTATTCCCGGATAGATTAACAATTCTGTAAGATTATGAACAATGAAGTTTCTTTTGTAAATTTTGAAGAATGCAAGGGTTGCTGCAACAGCAACTGCAATAATCCACATGTAACTCCACTCTGGAAGGAAGGACATCAGCGTTATCGCCAAAGCAATTATTACGACTAAGAAAAACCAACCCTTCAGAATTATTTCTGCCTTCAACTTCGTGAGCAAGAAAAATAGTCCTATTGCTATCACAAATGCAGGAAGCATATAAAGAAGAATCATCCAGACATTAACCTGTTGATTCATTGGTGGAGGTTCAAGTCCAAAAGGCAACTCATTTGGAGAGGTTACATTTTGTTGAACGCTATTTACTGTTTTTGTAGGCGAATAATAATTTACTACATAAATTCCAATGAACTGAGTCAAAAGGAACATAGAAATCAAAAGTATTGTTATCTTTACGTTGTGCTTCATTTTTTCCTCTTTACTTCTAAGAGTAGTAACTGAGCTTTTTAAAGATTGGTTTTAAAATTAGGAAGACTGTGGCTGATAGTTCTTCAAAGCCTCTTTAATGTTCTTAAGGAGTTGGTCCATGCTCTCTTCTAACTGTTGTTTGTTCTTTGTTCCGGTACATACAAGTTTTCCGTTTGTGAAGAGAAGGAAGGTTGCATTTGGCTCTATTAGTTTATAGACTAATCCCGGAAATTGTTCTGGCTCATATTCTGTATTTTCCATTTCTAAGGCCAAGAAATTAAGGTTCAATTTCAAATCAATTGTTCCAGAAGCGACAATATTCTGGACAGTTATTTTTGGCTTAGTGGTTACATTAACATTGATTTTTTTCAGTTGTTTGATAACGGCATCAATAACCTGTCTTACTTGTGAAATAGACTTTGTTCCTGTACATACGAGGTTTCCAGATGAGAATACTAAAACTGCTGATTTCGGTTCTTTAACTCTCAAAACGAGCCCGGGAAAGGTGTCTGGATTATATTCAGTATTTGGTTGAGTTCTTGCAAGTTTTGTTAAAGGAACAGGCTTTTCAAGAGAAGTTGTCGCTACAATATTCTGAATCTTATAGTTCTTTTTCGAAGATCCTTCTGACATGTATTTAAATAAAAAAGGCCTCTTTATAAAGGTTTAGTAACGCTTCATTCCATTATTCGGGCCAGGAAATTGCCTTCGAGGAGGAGGCATCCTGTATTTTGGAGGAAGGCTTGGAGGTTTTCCGTTAGGGCCTACCTTATTATTCTGCCCAAAATCAAAGTCCCTTCCAGAAGAAGAGGGCTTATTTCTTAATTTGAATAGGATAAATACTACTACTATAATGCTTATTATAATTATCACGACAACAAGATAAAATCCAAAAGATAAAGAATTAGAAGTTGTGCTTGCTGAATTTGCTGAACCTACAGGTGTTCCAGCAGTACAGTCCCTGGTATTGGTGTATGTTGTAGAATTACACTGGCTGGTACATAATTGAGTCTGTTTAGTTGCTGAGGCATCACAGACAGTAGGGGTCCAATCCCCACAATGATACCCTAAATCACAAGTAGCATTTGCAGATGTTGGCGTACAAGGTTTGGTTATGCTTGCAGGTTTTCCTGTATTGTCTCCACATAGTTTGGCGTCTGTCAAATTCGTACATGTGCTTAGATTTGTAGAGGCATTACATGTTCCCCAATAAGAAGCAGAAGAACAAACCCAACTTGGCGTGCAGGGGGCTATTGCGAGAGAAGTATTTATTCTGACAGTCAGTAAACTTGTCGAAACATTATTTCCAGAACTATCATTTGCAGTTGCATTAATACGATAAGTTCCGTTATTTAAGGAAGTAAAATTATAGAAAAAAGGAGAGGTCGTACTTGAAGGAGAAGATACTAAGCCCGTATCATTGTAAAGAAAAATTGTTATCGTGCTGAGATTGTAATCTGTAGCAGTAATATTTATAGGAATGTAAGGTTCAGATAAATTTGCTTGATCATTAGGAGGATTTACGAAGTTTATTGTTGGAGGTGTTGTGTCCTGTATGGTTATTGAAACATTTGTCGAGTTTATATTCTGGCTTGGAGAATCATCAAGGGTAGAGACGGTTATATTAAAAGTTTGCAATGAAGAAACTTCTATAGTGAACCAGACATACCCTACGGTCCCATTGGGAATAAGTTCATATCCTGGATCAGAATTGTTCCAAGCGAGTGTCACACTGGTTGTCCCTAAAACAGATAGGTTTGTTCCATTAAGACTTGTTCCATAACTTACAATCCCATTTGCAACATCGAGAGGTGCAGTTAGATTTACTTGTGTAAAATTTATTCCTGAAGATTGATCGGTGTTATTGATTGTTAAGTTATACAAGGTTGCATTGTTTACTTCACCCACATTAGGAGTTATTGATGCATTAAGAATTGCAGCCGAAGCAAAATTTAAGAATACTATGCCTGTCGCTAAAAGTACAAACAAAATTGATACCCTCTTTTTCATACTTATTTTATCCAAATTGAGTTTAAATTATTTTCCTTGAGATTCGTAATCTTTTCTTATCTGCTCAAGGGATTGAATATCTTCAAAAGAACGGTCTGGCCTCAATGCAGTAACTCTAGGAAATCTTAATGCAAATCCGGAACCATAAGTTGGAGACTTTTGAATTTCCTGATAAGTCACAGATACGACGACTTTAGGCTTGACTTTAACTTCCCTTCCTTTTTCTTCAGTGATTAGTGGTTTGAGTTTTTTTGTCAGTTCTATGAAAGAAACTCCCAGTTCAGCCTTTTCTTTTATTCCGGTTCCTACTTTTCCGATTTCCGGAAAACCTTTTCCATCTCTGCATCCAAGAATAAATGATGAGAGCCATCCTGCTCTTTTTCCTGTTCCATATTCTGCACCAACTATAACTAAATCGTAATCTCTTTCTTCGGGTTTTATTTTAATCATATAGCCCACTCTTGAACCTGGTTTATATTCTGCTTCAAGATTTTTCATCATCACCCCTTCCTGATTTTCACTTAAAGCTTTTCTATAGAATTCTTCAGCCTTTTTCTCATCAGAAGTTATTATCTGCTTTGCAAGAACAATTTTCCACTTTTCCGGTTTGAGAAGTTTCCTTAAAGTTTCCGAACGTTTTTTGAATGGCTCCGAAATCATAGATTTTCCGTCATAGAAAAGTATGTCAAAAACATTAAGCTCTATAGGGACTTCCTTCTGCATTTTTTCTATATCATATTTCCTTTTGATTCTCTGACTTATCGATTGGAATGGTTGGTATTCTTTTGTTTTTCCATTGTATCCTACGGCCTCTGCATCAATTATGAAAGTTTTTGCTTTTATATTGTCCTTAACATATTTTTCAACTTCGGGAAATTGTTTGGAGACGTTTTCCAAACGTCTTGTGAACATAGAAACTTTTCCTTTTTCATCTTTGTTTATGAGGATTCTGAATCCGTCGTACTTATATTCTATTGCTGCTGGTTTTCCAACAACCTTGAATCCGTCTTCAATATTTTTTGATTTTTGTGCCAGCATTACTTTCAAGGGTTTTCCTGCCTCAATTTCGGATTCTTCAAGACTTCTTAGTCCTTTTTTTGAACGATCGAAAACTTCTGCAATGTCATTTGTAACCTCTAGGGAAGAAGATATTTTTTCAATAGCTTCCTTTTTATTCTCCGGAAAAAATGCTTCTGCAATGGCATCTCTTATTGTATTCTCCTGGATTCCTATCCTCAAATCACCAATCATAGTTCGTGTGAGAAATTTATTTTCCATAGGTGAAGCTGAAACAAAAAGCTCTGTTATCAGAGAGATTTTTTTGTCAACTGTGCCCTTGCCCTCTAGTTCAGGGAGTTTCCTGAGATTATCAATAACTTTTTTTGTATCTAATTCTTTCGAATCCAATGTGGACTGCTTTTTTGTCTTAGTCAACTCTTCTGAGACTTTTCCCAGATCCCCTATAGCTCTCCATTTCTGAATAATTTTTTCGGAACTTTCTCCGGTGGCTTTTGCTATTGCCTTTATAGTAAGCTGATTACTTATCCCAAGTTCCCTTTGGTCATATTCTGGATAAATTCTTCCCAGTAAAAGATAAAGAACATCTCGGTCTTCAGATTTAAGCTCTTTTAGAAACCTTGAAAGAATCTCAATTTTTTCAAGTCTTTTTGTAGTGCTTCCAAGAGAATCATAAAGTTCTGCAAGTTTCAGGTATTTCATTTTTTCTTTTTTCTCTTTTTTTTATTTTCCGGAGAAAAAATCCAAAACAATATTCCTGTAATTATGGCAGGCACAGAGACTATTAAAAACACAATCCAATCGGTATAAGTCTTGAAAAAAATTACAGTTCCTAATCCTGCAACAGCGGTCAGGATTCCTGCAAGCTTAAAACTCTTCCAACTGCAGGCCAAAATTGCAATAAGAATAAAAGAAGGAATAAGATGAATCAAAAAGCCTGTTCCAAACGGTTCATCAAAAGCAAAAATGCTAAGAAATATTATGTATAAAATTAACAGACCTCTTGGAATCCAGATAAGTTTATCATTCCTCATAAATTGATTAAGGATAAGAACTTTTTAAGTTATTCTAAGAAAAATCTTATGTGGATTTTATGAATCCGGCCGACCATTAATGTTTACTTTCCCCTTCTCTTTCCAGCTCTTACACTTGGTCTTACCTTGCTGGTAGGGTTCTTGTTTCTAAGTCCTCTAGATTTTTTGCCTGCACTTGTAAGTCCTCTGAAAGCTCTTCCAGTGCTTGCAGGATTTGCAACCCAGTTTATGGATTTATCATTCTTGATTTCCTTTTTCTGGGGATCTACAAGAATAACTTCATAGAAATAAAATATTCCATCTTTTCCTATTTGGTATGAATTTAAAACTTCAAGATTGTCATATTTCTTTGATGCTCTTTGCTCAGCAATCCATTTGTAGCTCATTTTCAAATTCTTTCTAATATGCAATCTCTTACTTCTTCTTCCAGCTTCAGGTCTAGCTCTCCTATGTCCTCCCCTCTTAACACGAACTCTTACAACAACAAATCCTTTTTTGTCTTTATATCCAAGCTCTCTTGCCCTGTCAAGTCTAAGGGGTTTGTCAACCTTTACAAATACAGGAGAATTCCTCCACTCGATCATTCTATTCCTGAGTGTTTCTGCATCTGGCTTTTTCCATGCCTGTTTTATATAATGATATAATCCGTTTGTCATTTTGAATAAAGTAGTGAGAAAAAGTCTATTTTTAAAGTTAATTATTTACCTCAATCTTACGGTTTCAAGATTTCTTGGCACAGAGGTCTCTACACGGTTCATTTTATAGAGACTTGAAGAAAGGTCAAGGGATTTAGATACTTCTCCGTGATTTATCATAATTCTTTTTGGCTTAGGTCTCATATTGTTGAAGAACGACATTATCTCGTTTCTTCCTGCATGAGCAGAAAAACCAGTAAGGGTTTCCACTCTAAGTTTAACTTCAACTTCACGGCTTCCAACTTGGTCTTCCACCATAACTCTTTGAGCACCTTCCTGAATTTGCCTTCCAAGTGAACCTACACCCTGATAACAGCTAATAATCATGGTATTGTTTGGATTCTCAGCAAAATTCTTGAAATATTCGACAGAAGCACCGCCTACAAGCATACCTGAAGTTGCAATTACAATGCAAGGGCCGCCTTCAATGACTTTCTTTCTTTCCTGAGGTGAACCAACTCTAGAGAATATTTCTGAAGTGAAAGGATTTTGATCCTGGAAAACTTTGTTTCTTACGTTGCTACTCAAGAAGTCAGGATAAGCTGTATGAATGGCGTTCATATCCCAAATAACCCCATCAATATAAATTGGAATCTTTGGAAGTTTTCCTGTCCTTATAGCTTCTTCAACCCTAATAACTGTTTCCTGAGCGTGACCCAGACCAAGTTCCGGAATCAGAACTTTTCCTTTTTTCTCAATAGTTTCTTTTACTATGCTAAAGAATTTATCTTCAGTTTCCCTTAAAGGAGGTAAGATGTCTGCTTTTCCACCATAAGTGGATTCCGTAAGAACTGATTCAACTCTTGGGAAATTTGTTATGGCAGGGTCAAGAAGTCTTGTTCTTGCATATTTGAAATCTGCAGTGTAAAGGAAGTTGTGCAAACCGTTTCCAATATTGAAATGAACCATCGCGCTTCCAAGAACATGTCCCGAATTATAGAAAGTTATTCTCACATCCGGAGCAATATCTGTAACTTCGTTAAAGTTTAATGTTACTGTGTGCTTTACCATTTCGAGAACATCTTTTGAGGCGAAAAGTGGTTGTGCTGCCTGCTTGTAAGCAACTCCAATCAGATCCAATGAGGCTAATGCAGATAAATCCCTTGTTGGAGGAGTCATATAGACAGGGCCTCTATAACCCATCTTAAATAAGTAAGGCAAAAGCCCTACATGGTCCAAGTGAGCGTGGCTTAGAACAACTGCATCAAGTTCATTTATGTTAAATTCAGGAACATTGAAGTAAGGGAATCTGTCATCACCTTTTGAAGCAACATCCATACCGCAATCGATCAAGATTTTAGAATTTGGAGTTTGCAAAAGTAATGCACTTCTTCCAACTTGTCTTCCTGAACCAAGCATAGTTAACCTGACCCATTCATCCATCTTTTCAGGACTCCATTCCTTGTAGATTTTTTCTCCGATAGAATTAAGGAACTTTCTTCTGTAAGAAGAATTTGCATAAAGAACATCTCTGATGTTTTCAGTAATTTGACTTTTTATTGCAGGACTTCTTTGAACCTGAGGAGTCCATAGTGTTTCTCTTCTAATTTCAGAAAATATTGAACCCTGTTTCCCAATTACTAATCCAGGTTTCTTAGCCTCAATTACGACGATGCTTCTAGAGTTATCAAATAGGATATCTGTAATTTCGGCTTCTTCAGGAACAATCTGCCTAATTTTCTTCTTTGCCTCTTCTTGACTAGGAAGGATTTTCTCGTCTGCACGAAGCTCGACTCTTTTCTTTATCTGTTCCACTATCTCTTTTATTTTTCCTTCTCCTTCTTTGAAGAAATTCTCGTTATCTGTATAAAGAACAATGTTCGCACCCTCAAAGTTTGCATCAGTTATTTTAGCACTGAGTTGTTCCTTTATGTTTTTCAAAATGTTTGTCATTCTATTTTTTTGTTTGTTTAGAATAATGTGAAATCACTTTAATTCAAAAAATTTAATCGTCGTAGTTTGGTTTGATTTCCAATTCAACCACTTTTTTTATACCATCTTTTGTTATGGTAATTATATCCATTCCATTTCCAGAACCTTCATCTCTTTGCGTTGAAGATTTGATTGATTCCTTTGCCAATTCCACACCCTCTTTAATCGTAATGTCTTCTTTATATTGCCTTTCCAAAAATCCGAGAGCAAAGGGCATTCCCGAGCCTACACTTGCTGAATAATCTTTGACTTCGTCAACTCTTCCCCCTAAAATGTCATATAAAGAAACCTTTCCATTTTCGTCGAATCCAGCAAGCAAAAAGGCGCTTGCCTGAACCTGTATGTTTGAAAGCAAAGATGCAGATTGTCTTACGGTAGGTCTTACTTTTGATTTTAATTCTTTTAACCTTAATTCTGCTCTCAAAAGTTGTGAAACTTTTTGTATCTCTGTTGAAGAACCACAACCTGAGAAAACAAGATAATCATTAAGATTGAAGACTTTCTCATGGTCTTTGCTGTAGATCATCATTCCCACTGTGCCCCTTCTGTCGGCAGCCATTACAACTCCGTCTTTACATACAATACCTAAAATTGTCGTACCTGTTTTCATTCCTGTGTTCATTTTAATAAATCAGAATAATCTAATGTAATTAGAATTTATAATTTTGTTTAGATTAATAGTTTTATAAACTTTTCGGGAGTTAACTTATTGAAGTGAATAAGAAGAAAAATAAAAAATTAAATCCTTAATATAGAGTTAAGTAATTCGAACTTTATAAATCTTTCTATTTGTTATAACCTAATAGTAATGACATTTAGGATTTAATTTTCAATTCCTGAAGTTCCCTGATCCTTTTTCAGTTTTATTATATTGTCTACAAAACTTTCCATCTTTTGCTCGTGACTTACAACTATTAGTTGGTTTACATTCAATTGATCCAAAACACCCCTCATTTTGTCCAGCTGAGCATCACTGAAGCCATCTGTTGGTTCATCCAGAATAACCAAATCTCTGGTTTTTATTTTGCTCATGAATGAATTAATTACCTGATTTAATGAAAGTCTATATGCTAAAGCAATTGCAGTTCTTTCTCCTCCTGAGAGATAGGCATAATCTATTTCATAATCCTGTTGTTCAATAACCGGAGTAAAATCGTCGCTCAAACGGACATTAAAGTTATCTGATACCAGCATGTTAAACCATTCTGAAAAAGATTTTGAGAATTCTGCTTTAAGTTTAACCATCACGTTCCTCTCAATCATTGAAATTAACGAAGTGAATTCCTTGCTTAGCCAATTTTCAAGACCAATTAAATAATTTAACCGTTCTCTGATTGCCTCTATTCTCTTTATTCTTTCTTTGAGTTCGTCGATGCTTCTTGTGAAAAATTCTATTTCTTTTTTCAGTTCAGCCACTTTAATCTCCGCTGCTCTTTCTTCAGAAGAAGCTTCACTGAATTCTTTTTGCTTTTGTTCAAAAATTGAATCATATCTGCTTAGGTCTTCAACAGAAATCTTCAGAGAATCTATATGGCTTCTTAACATAGAAATATCATTTTCAAGAGAGACATTCAGTTTATTTATCTCATCAATTCTTTGTCTCTTTTCATTTATTCCTTCAAGCTTAACTTTCAATATTTTCATATCGGTAATTTCTTTTTCTTTTTGTGAAATTTCTAAATTAAGATTTCTTGTTTTTTCAAAAACTTTTTTCTTATCTTCTTCAAGTTCTGCAATCCTCTTATTGTTTTCAACAGTATCCGAATGAGAATTATTCAAAATATTTGCACGATAAACTGCATCTACATTTTGAAGGCATGTTGGGCAAACTTGGAGATTCGACATTTTTAATTCAAGGGCTCTGTTTGAATCGTTCTTTGACATTAATGAAGCTATCTGGGAGTTAATCTGGATTGTCCTTTCATTCAACATTTCTTTATCTTTTTTCGAAAATTCCACTCTTGATTCCAGTTCAGAGATATATCTCTCGTCATAATTTATTTTTTCTAATTCTGCAATCTGCAATTTTATCTGTTCCAACATTTTTTGATTATCTGCGATGGTGTATTTTTTATTGGAGCTCATCAAATTAGTCTTTTCTATTTCCTGTTGAAGTTTTCGTTTTTCTTCGATCTTTTTTGAAACTTCATCCTTTTCCTCTTCAACGCTCATTCTTCTTTCCTTCTTTGCAAAAAGTTCTTTTTCCATTGAAACCAGCAAATAATGTTTTGCCTCAAGTTCTTCTTCGCGTGAAACCAAATCCATTCGGTCTTGTTCCAGTGTTTCCGTTGCCCCTTCTTTGGATTTTCTTTCCTCCCTGATTCTGGAAGTTAGAAGAGAAGTGTTTTCCAGAATTCTTTTGTATTTATCTATTCCAAAAATATGTCTCAAGGTATTTATTCTAGTTTCTGAATCTTCAAGAATTATTTCCTTCATTTCCTCTTGTGGGGTGTAGACTGTAAATTTGTAAAGAAGGTTTTGTTTCTTCGCAAATTCTTTTGGATAGTTTAGCAAATCCAAAACCTTACTTTTAAGTTCTGTTACAGCGACCTCTTTCTTTTCTTCTCCGTTAACTGAGATTCCGCAATAGTCCTGAGTTATTGATTTTCCTCTCTTAAGCCTTCTCTCAATCAAAACTTTTTTGTCCTCAATTTCCAGTTCAATTGAAACTCCGCCGGTGTCTGCTCCGTTCCTCAATAGAGAATTTCCTCTTTGTCCTGGCTGAATTCCAAATAGCGCAAATTCTATTCCCAGGAGTATCGAAGTTTTTCCACTTCCAATATCTCCTGCAAGAAGCGTTGAACCTTCGGGAAATTCTACTTCCTGATGTTCGTAACTTCTGATGTTATCAAGGGTTATCTTTTTTATTTTCATTTTAAAAATTCAAAACTTTCTTTGTTTCAGAAACAAGCCTATTAAGGAAAGTTTCAGAAGTTTCACCTTCCTGTTTTTCAATAGATAAGGAATTTAGCAAAAGAGGCACCAGAGAATTAAATTGAGAAGGGTTTGTATCTGAATAAATCTTAAGGGTATCGTCTTCAATATTTTCAGAATCCTTTACTTCAATTTCAAGAGCGACATCTTTCTGATTTAAATCATGAGTGTTTCTCAACATGAAATATGCATTTTTTTGTTTTAAGAATTCTTCAATCTTTGCGAACTTTATGTCTGAAGTTTTTCCATTTTCAAGTTCTCCCTTTATTCTTAGGAGGACTATTTTATCATCCAGGTTTTTCTTGTCAAGCTCAGCAATTATTTTTTCTGTGGCTCCAACTGAATCAGTTATATTGAATTTTTCCACTAGAACATCTTTGAATTTAAGATCTATTTTTCTCAAGGGTGTTGGGGAGTCTGTATCTACAAGATAAAACCTTCCTTTTTGCAAATCTTCAAGTTCCTGAAAATTATTTGGAAAAATTGGACCTGCATAAACAAATCCGTCTTTTTCATAATCTATGTGCAAATGCCCCATTGCATAATAATCTGCTTTAGGAAGAGAATCTGCTTCTATTGAATCGACAGGAACATTTCCAACAGCTTTGTCAATAGTTGTATGAAGCATGAAAATTTTGAACATCCCAGGAGCATCGTTGAACTTTACTTTTCTCAAGTCAGGAACTTCAAGTCCAGAACGCTTTCCGGGATAGCCATAGAGAGCTACTCCGTTGTAAATTGTGGGATTAAGAGTTATTTTATCTTCACTTTCTTCGAAGTTTGCTACATTTTTGCAGAACCCTGCTTTTTCCAAAACATCCAGGAATGTTTTTCCTGAAACAGAATAATCATGAGAACCTGCAATTATGAAACAGGGGATTCTTGCTTCCTTCAATTTTCTAAATTCTAAGAAAGTTCTTTTAAGGGTTTCTATAGGGGGGTAAGCGGTATCGAACAAATCTCCAGCTATAAGTACAAAATCAACTTTTTCTTTTATGGACATTTCAATAGCTTTTTCAAAAGATTTGAAATTAAGTTCCTGAAGAGGTTCCTGTTTCCAGCCACCCAGGTGGACATCAGCCATATGTGCAAATTTTACCATTTTCTCTTTTTTACTCCCGAATAACTGATAGAAGATGAAATTCTGAAAGTTAATTCATATATAAAATTGATTGTGGTTTAATACCTAATTTGAGGGGATTAATTCCCAAACATA
>CAZKAU010000012.1:0-11418 GCA_964551065.1 Candidatus Woesearchaeota archaeon
ATACGATTTATGATAGTGTGAAGAATCCTGAAGAAAATCGCAGAAATCTCTTTGACTTTCTTGACAATCTAAGTTCTTTCTATATTGAAGAGTCTAAGAATCATTTGGAACCTTATGAAATAAGGGCAAAATTAAAGGCTCTGGTTAGTACCTTGGGTTCCAGAGACCCTTCTTCTGTTAAGGCAAGTTTCAGAGCTATGGCTAATTCGGTGGCAGATAGCATGAACGATTCTTATGAGAACCATAATGCAATATCTGGTTTTCTTGAGAAATTATCCCATCTTTATTGGAGTGAGGGGAGTAAGAGAAGGGCAATGGGAACGGTGCAATATAGAGATATGAATTCTTGGGATAAATTTAAGATTTTCAAGATGTATCAAAAAGCTAAGGAGAATAATGTCTCTAAATGGGAATTTGTTAAATCGAATAATCTCAGTAGCGTTTACGCTCTAAATAAAATTGTTAAAGAGTATAATTCCGATCAGGAATCTCCGCAAGGAAAGGTAGTTGGATATATTCGTTCAGGTGAAGAAGACGGTTACAGTATGCCTATTTCAGAGCTGATTAACCGAAGAAGCTTAGAGGCTGCAGCTAATTCAGTTTCTTAATCATATAGGGTGCTTCAAGCCCGTAACCGAGCTTTTTGTAGTACTCTCTTACTCCGATTCCAGAGATTATCGAAAGTTTATCGATTTTATTTTCTTTGGTTATTTCTTCAGCTTTTTCGAGAAGTGCTTTTCCAAGTCCAGTGTGTTGTGCTGCATTTTCTTCCTTTTCACCGATTTTAACTGAATGTCCATAAACATGAAGTTCTCTTACCATTGCTTTTCCTTTTGAAATTCTTAATCTTAACAAGCCGAAAAGAATATCATCTTTGTTTACAAATTCCAAGAAGTATTCTTTCCCATTTGATGAGTTATATTCCGTTATTTTCATTTTTGCATTTAGGTCAATATCTTTCTTTAAATTTTTATTAAATCCAATTTCCCTCATCCTAATTTCTTTTATTGGCTCTTCATTTTTTCTAAAGTCCTCTTCTACATCTTTTCTTAAGTCAAGTTTTTCAATCCCATCGACAAGTTTTTCTTTTGGGAATTCTCTTATTACTCTCATGACTCGGCAATATCTTGGAATTCTTCTCATCATTTTATCAAGGATATCTTTTGTTTGTTCTTCAGTGTAAGGAGTATACCCAATTTCTTCGTGAATTTTTGCCAGAGGAGAATCTTCAATTACCTGACAAGGATAAATTTTTAGTTGATCTGGTCTGAATTTTTCTTCAGAGAATATCCTATCGAAAAGATCTATATCTTTTTCAGGATTGCTGTAAGGGAGTCCAGGCATTATATGATAACCTAATTTGAATCCTGCATCTTTTAATCTTTCAGATGCTTCAACAACATCTTTAACTTTATGTCCTCTGTTGGTTTTCCTATACATTTCATCGTCCGGCATTTGAACCCCAATTTCAATTCTTGTTGCACCAAACTCAAGCATTCTTTCAATTTCTTCAGGAGAGCAATTATCAGGGCGATTTTCTATACACATAGCGATGCATCTGTGTTCTGCAGTCTCATTTTTTTTCTTTGCTTCTTCTAGTGTTTCGGAGTCTTCTCCGTTTAATGCATCAAAGCATCTTTTTATGAAATTGTATTGATATTCAAGGTCGTATTGAAGGAAAGTTCCTCCAAGGACTATTATTTCTATTTTGTCTGTAGGATGTCCCATTCTGTCAAGAACATAAAGTCTGTTTTTTACTTGTTCATAAGGGTCAAATCCCAGGTTTATTGCTCTCATCACTGCAGGGCTTTTATCGGTATAGCTTTGAGGAACATAATCTCCTCCCGGACAGTAAATACATGTTCCATGGTCACATTTTCGGGGTTTCAAGACAACAGTTAAAGGTGTAACTCCAGAGATTGTTCTCACTGGTTTTTTTGCTCTATTCTCTGGTTTATGCCAATTTTCAAATTTATCCATTATCAAGAAAGTTTGGAAATCCTTTTAAATTATTTTCTTTTATTCATTTTATGATAAGCATAATAATACCAACGAAAAACGAGGAAAAACATTTGTCTTTACTTTTAGATTCTATAAAATTACAAAACATTCCTAATTTAGAAGTAATTGTTGCGGACGCCAATTCAACTGATAGGACCAGAGAAATTGCGAAAAAATATGGATGCAAAATTGTGGAAGGTGGCTTGCCTGCTAAAGGAAGAAATATGGGAGTAAAAGAAAGTAAAGGAGAACTTCTGATTTTTGTTGATTCTGACGTTATTCTTCCGCCTAACTTTTTGAAAAATGCTGTAAAAGAATTTAATTATAAGAAGCTAGATGTTGCAGGGACATTACAGAACCCTTCTCCTATTCAAGGAAAAGTTCGCTTTAATTATAAGATTATATATTCTCTTGCTAATCAATTTATGTTGGTAATCAAGGGCGTGAAACCCCATATGCAAGTCTGTATGTTTTCTAAGAGAGAGATTCATGATAAAATAAATGGATTTGATGAAAAGATTGTTTATGCTGAAGATTCTAATTATGCTGAAAGAGCGGGAAAGGTTGGAAAGTTTGGAATTCTAAAAAATGAGAAAGTTTTAATTTCCCCCAGAAGATTTGAGGGTAATCTTTCGTCTGCTTTGAAATATGCATTAATGAGCATTGCGAGATTAAGCGGATATGAGTTTCATGAGGATAAAACTAAAATAAGGTATTTCAGGTGAGCTTTTTTGATGCGCAAAAAAAGGTCTGGAACAAGATAGCTCCTGATTGGCATAAACTTAAAGTTAAACCGGAAGAGAGAGTCCTGGATTTTTTAAAGAATCAAAAAGGAAATATTGTTGACTTTGGCAGTGGTTCCGGAAGAAATTTGATTAATCTTAAAACGAAAGGAAAAATGTATCTTGTTGACTTTTCTAAGGAAATGATAAATTTTGCTAAGGAAAGAGCTAAGGAAAATAAGGTGGATGCAGAGTTTTTTGTTGCGTCTCTTACAAAGACCAAATTTGAAGATTCGTTTTTTGATGCAGGAATTTTTATTGCCGCTCTTCACTGCATTCCCCATCCAGCCAGAAGAGATAAGGCAGTTAAGGAACTTTTCAGAATTTTAAAGCCGGGAGCTGAAGTTTTTGTTTCGGTATGGAACAAGGATTCAAGTTGGTTTAGGAATAAACCAAAGGAAAAATACATTGCTTGGAAGGACAAGGGCGACAGATATTATTATCTGTATGATGCAGATGAAGTTTACGAACTTTTCAAAAAATGGGGCTTTGAAATAAGGAAAAAGTTTAATCCTGAAAGAAATATTATGTTTATTGCAAGAAAACCTAAAGAATAATCATCTTCTCTTTTTTGATTTTTTGGCTTGCTTTTTAGGAATTCTTTTTTGTGATTTTCTCTTTGCTTTTTCTTGCTTTCTTTTTTCTGCTCCAACACACCAGCCAATATAAACAAAGATAATTACCAGAAGAGCGTCAATTATTGAAATTCCAATCAATCCATTAATCCCAAAATTTATTCCAAAAAAGTTTATTGGATAAATTTTTGCAGCTAAGCACCACAAGGCTACAGTCATGTCCCAAAATGCAACACCTGCAAGAAACTTTGATATTTCCTTAAATTTCATTTCCTCTTTTCCTATATCTTAGAAAATATATTTTAGAGTATTTAAATTTTTACTCTTCTTTTTTGCCCATGACATGCATCATATCAAAGAAAGATCTTTTTTCAAATTCAATTATCTTTTTTTCATCAACATCCAGAACGAGTTTTATCATACCCAGTCCTGAAAGGAAAACGGTTCCCAACAGATAATCTTTTCCGTCCTTGCTTTGCAGGGAGAGAATTATTTTTTGGATTTCATTTTTTATTTCTTTTTCGATGGCTTTTTTCTCAACCGCTTTTTTTATCTCTTCCATAGTAAAATCAATATTATCTTTGATTTTTGTCGGGGAGAAATCTGGCTGGGTTTCTGCTTCAATCATTACTATGGGGCTTTCATTTATTTTGAAGCTGTAAAGCTTTTCTGTTGAAGGAACCCAATAATCAAGATGCTGTTGATTGTCGCTTCCGGTTAAATCCAATGTGAAAAATCCAGAACAGAGAAAAGCTTCTTTATTTTCTTTTATGAATTTATTGAATTCGTCAGAATCAAAAAGTTTTTCTAAATAAAATTGGAAATTCATTATTTAATGTTATAAAAATAGTTTAAAAATTTTAGTAACATGTAAAAGTATTGTCAAGAGATTATCCTCTGTCTTTGATCTCTTTTTCCAGCCTTTCTATGAATGACTTTATTTTGTAGTGATGGATTTTTCCACTGCCTTTTTCTCTTACTGCTAGTTCTCCTGATTTTTCTTCTTTGTCTCCTACAACTATAATATAAGGAACTCTCATTATCTCTGCATCTTTTACTTTTGCCTGAACTGTTGTTGTTCTGAAATCTGCATCAAGCCTTATGTTCGGAATCTCTTTTCCAATTTTTTCTATGACTTCTCTAGCATATTTGTCGTTTCTGTCTGTAAAACTAAGGACTCTTACCTGTATTGGGGAAAGCCATGTTGGAAGTCTTCCATTTGTGCTTTCGAGTAAAACTGCCAGGAATCTTTCCAAGCTTCCATAGATAACTCTGTGAAGCATTGTTGGCCTCTTGATTTTTCCATCCCTGTCTGTATATTCAAGTTCAAATCTTTCGGGCATTGAGAAGTCGAGTTGAATTGTTGAAAGTTGCCAAGTTCTTCCAAGAGAATCTTTTACATGGAAATCTATTTTTGGCCCGTAGAATGCCCCGTCGCCTGCATTAACCTTATATTTCATTTTTTTAGACTTTAGTGCTTTTTCAAGAAGCTGTTCTGCTTTATTCCACATTTCATCATCTCCTATTCTTTTTTCAGGTCTTGTGGAAAGTTCAACATGGTCAAATTCTAAGTTGAATTTTTTGTAGAATAATTTAACAAGATCCATGATTGCAAAAATCTCTTTTTCAATTTGGTCATCAGTGCAGAAGATATGAGCATCGTCCTGGGTGAATTGTATAACTCTTAATAATCCTGATAGTACTCCTGAGAGTTCAACTCTGTGAACGGTTCCCATTTCTCCAACTCTCAAAGGCAAATCTCTGTATGATTTCGGGCGAGATTTGTAAACAAGCATTCCTCCCGGGCAATTCATTGGTTTTACAAGAAATTTTCTTTTTTCATATTCTGTTGTAAAATTATTCTCTTTGTATTTGTCCCAATGTCCTGAAATTTTCCATAGTTTTGAATCCATTACCTGGGGGGTTGAAACTTCCTGATATCCTGCTTGTCTGTGTGTTTCTCTCCAGAAATTGATTAATTCATTTTTTATTGTCAGGCCATTATTATGCCAGAATACCATTCCAGGTGCAACTTCATTGAAAGAGAACAAATCCATTTCATTTCCAATAATTCTATGATCATTTTTTTTCAGCTTAGAAGTGTCTAATTTGGATTTCCCTATTTCTCTAAGGAGCTTCTTAGGATCATAAGATTCCTGCTCTGCTCCGGATTTTACGGTTTCCTTTACAAAACCAGTAGGATGCAATTCTCTTGATAATTCCGAAAGAGGATGACCTTTAACTTTTAGGTTGAATTCCTTGTAATATCCGAATGGTGCTCTGTAGACTTCAAATCCTCTTTTTTTTAATTCTGCTTCTGAATCCTTTAACATTTTGACCGCAATATCTGGAGAGGAGAGGTTTGAAGATAGATGTGCGTAAGGGTAAAGGACAATTTTCTTTGCATTAACTTGCCCCGCAATATCTTCTATGTTTTTCAGATAATTTTTGTAAACTTCATCATTATCTCCTTTTTCAACAGCGGTGAGAATTACAAGTGCTTCGTTAACCGTCTGTTCTTTCTTTTCTTCATCAGAAAGAGGTTCTATTGTTTTTAGAGCTTTTTTCAAGGCCCTGTAAGTTATAAAGTCACAATGAAGACTCAAAAATTTCATATTATGCCTAGAATTACGAAGTTTATAAAATTAATTAGGATTTTGCAGTGACTTTACACTCGGAAGCTTTAAAAATGAAAGCACTTTCGCAAGGTTATGGGTAAAAAATTGGCCACTATTGTTTTGGCATCGGAATTACTAGCAGGAGTGTCTGGATTAGCTTTTGCTCCGGGTGTAGAATTGCCTTTCAAACAACCTTCAAAACAAGAAATTAACCAGATAGATGAAAGTAATTTTGTTGACCCTCGTTTTGAAAAAACTGCTAGAATGGCTGCAGAAATAGGACGGGAGATTCAACTTATTAATGGTATGGTAACAGAACAAGAAGATAGAAGGAAATCTGATCCTATCTATAATCTGATCTTTCAGGTTTATGACAGTGTAAAAGATAAATTTGATTTACCTTCTTACTTTACTCCTGAATTCTTGAGGGCTGATGTTTTTGTAGAATCCACTGATTACAGATATGCTGTAAGCAAGGCGAATGCGAAGGGTTATCTGCAAATGACTTCTGCAGCAGCTGAAGATGTTGGTGTAGATAAAAGCAGATTTGAGAAAATAGTGTTTAATCCGTGGGATGTTGTTGACATGTCAATGGCTTATTATGCTTCTTTGGATAATAAACGACTTTCTAAGACGTATCCTGGATGGGACAAGCTTTCAGATTTCGAGAAGTTGAGGGATCTCGCAGATGCTTATAATATGGGCTACGGCGCTTTTCTTTCAAAATGTTTTGACAGAAATGGGAATTTTACTGAGGAAAGGTTTTCGCAAGAAACAAAGGATTACTTTCCTAAAATTCTCAATTATTGGAAAGAGAATTTTCCTAAATCCTTTGAATATTTTACAGAACATTCTTTACCTAAGGATTCAAATCTTTTGAATAAATACCTTCCAATTGTTCCCGATTTAAGAGAGGCGGAAGTTCCTTCTTCAAGTAAGTATCAGAGAGGATGATCCTATTTTTCTTCGTTTTTAGAATAATATTTATAAACAAGTAGCATGTTATTTTATCAAATGAGGAAAGTAATTTTTAGTTTGGTATTTGCAGTGACTTTATTATTCTTAATTTCATCTGTCTCAGCCCAAATTTCTTTTAATACTCAACCTAACAGTGTCTACAATTTGGGTGATTTGGTAAGTGTTCCGGCTCAGATATCTTCATCTTCAGATGTTAGCGGACCTTTTTCTGCTTATCTTGTTTGTGGTGGAATTACCACTCTTGTCAGACAGGAATATTTAAGTTTGGGTGCGGGAGAACAGAAAGAAATTGATATTCTTGCTCCTCCGTTAAATAAGACTATGATTGGAGGAAATTCCGGAACATGTAATATTAGGACTGTTTTTGGAGCAGACTCTCAGACTTCGACCTCATTTAAGGTTTCAGATTATATTAACATCAATGTTTCTTCTACAGGGGCTACGTTTGATCCGGGCCAACAAATAATCATTCAGGGGAATGCTGTGAAAGCAAATGGAGAGGATGCAAAAGGGACGGCCTCTCTTGAGATTCTTTACAAAAATGATTCAGTTTATACAGGCGTTACTAATATTGACAATGGCCTTTTCTATTTTAATTTCTCTCTTCCTCATGATGCAAATTCAGGAACCTACGTTGTTAAGATTAAGGCTTCTGAATCAGATGCGGGCATTGAGACGAACAAAGGGGCTGCGATTTACACAATAAATATCCAACAAATTCCAACAACTCTTGAAATCGTGTTTTCAAATAAGACTATCCTTTCAGGACAAGTTATTGGCATAAAAGCAATTCTTCATGACCAGGCAGGAGCAAAGATTGACACTTCTGTTGACTTTAATGTTTCTGATGGGAATGGGGAGATAATGAATCAGGTTTCTAAGCAAACAGATACTTTCTTTGAGATGCCGGTTAGTTATGATAGTCCTCCTGCAACCTGGACAGTTTCTGCTTTGTCTGATGGATTAAAAGTGCAGTCTGATTTTGCGGTTTTGAGAAATGAAAGAGTTCATGTAGATTTCATAAATAAAACTCTGATTGTTACAAATGTGGGGAATGTTCCTTATAATAAATCTCTTACAGTCAGTCTTGGAGATAATGAAACTTTGGATTTTGATGTAGTTTTGGGTGTTGGAGAAAGTAAGAAGTATGTAATTACTGCTCCAAACGGGAATTATTTTGTTAATGTTGAATCTGATAAAGGAAGTCTTTTTAGTGGTAATTTGAAACTTACAGGAAACACCGTTAGGGTTCAGCCGGCTTCCATGGGTGTTGATAGTCTTGTTAAATATCCTCTTGTGTGGATTTTCTTAATTTTTGCTTTGGGATTCTTCCTTTTTGTATCTTCAAAGAAAGTTTACAAAAAAACTTTTGTGGGAAAGGCTAATTTATCCTTGTTGAGGAAGAGTAAAAAAGACGATTCTCCCAAAGAGGAAATCCAAGAAAAGTCTTCAGGTGTAGGATTTTTGGGAACTTCAAATAAGGCGGACCTTTCACTTTCTATTAAAGGAGATAAACAAAGCTCTGCAGTTACTTGCTTGAATATAAGGAACTTTGACGATGTTTCTGCCAGGAAGGGAAATGTTTCTGAGACTCTTGATGAATTGAGGGGAATTGCTGAATCCTCAAAGTCTGTTGTTTATGAGAATGGTGGATTCTTCTTCTTTATATTTGCTCCAATAAAGACCAAGACATTCAGAAATGATTTAAACGCAATAAAAGTTGCTGAGAGAATTAAGAAGGTTTTGGACAATCATAATAAAATGTTCAAACAGAAAATAGATTTTGGACTCTCTGTGAACTTCGGAACTATTGTAGCGAGCCATTTTGGAGATACTCTGAAGTTTATGAGTCTTGGCGGATTTTCTTCACTTGCTAAGAAACTTTCAAATATTTCTCAGGGAGAGATAATCTTGAGCAAGGAGGTTCGGGAAAGGATAATGTCTGAGATAAAGACAGAAAAGAATTCTTCAGGAGATTTGGATTATTATGTTCTTACAGAAGTCAGGGACAGATCAAAGAGTGAGAAGTTCATAAAAGACTTCATGAGAAAAATGGAAAGGGAAAGAAAAGATAAGGATTAATTCTTAATTTTCTTTATTACTTTTTCAAAATCTATTTCAAGCAATGCTACAGGCATTCTTATTTTCCAGTTCTTTAAAATTCTTGGATGTATGTCTCCTATGAATCCTATTGTTTCCTTGTCTAGTTTAATATCTGCAACTCTTCCTTGAATGTAATAGTTTGGATTTTCTTTAGACTCTTCGAATTCAAATTCAACATTAATCATTTCTGAAAGATAGTTTAGTATCTGTTTTAGTTCAGTGAAGTTTCCAGGAGATACTGCAATTGAAAGATGTTCTTCTTCGGAATTTCCTCCTTTGTGCGCGAAGACTTTTCCAATTTCAAAGATTCTTTGAGGATAATCATTCTTTACATTTTCTGAGAATATCTTAAGCATATAATGGGATAAATCTCTTCTGAGTATGTTAAAATCGGTTTTTGAATTTTCAACTTTTATGTATTCTGAATTTTTTTCTTTCACATTCATTTTTTCAAATTGGTCTTTCTTTGTTGTAAGGTGATAATTAGAAACCTCCTGCATGTTTAATCCTGAAAGTACCTCTGAGACTTTTCTTTTTATTGTTTCAACCATATCTTCCTGCCCTATTGTTGAGATATCTGGAATTTCCGGGATGAATTTATCATAACCGTAAGCTATGGCAATATCTTCTATTAAATCTACTTCATGAAGGATATCTGTTCTCCATGCAGGGATTTCTACGACGCCATTATCATAGGCATAGCCCATTTTCTCAAGCAGTTTTCTGACTTCTTTTTCATTTAGTTCTAGTCCCAGAAGCTTGTTAACATTTTCTAGTTTGATGTGCATCTTTTCAGGTTCAAAATTTGGGGTCTTCTTTTTCTCTCTCCCATAATCCACTTCCATCTCGTATATTTTTCCCCCCATATCAGACATTACCGAAGTTAGGATGTTAATGCACTTTTCTAATATTTGAAGGTCAAATCCAGAACATTCCACAAAAATATTCCTCGTTTTTTCTGTAACTCTTCCGGTTTGATGAGAGTTAATTATTGGAGGCATACTTAATATTTTGTCTTCTGAATCCATGAAGACCGGGAATCTTGCCTTGCCTGTGAGCAAATGAGCATATTCCTTTCCTGTAGGATGTCTTTGAAGAATTTCCAGTCCAGACATTTCTCTTTCAGATTCAAGGGGTTTGAATTTTATCTTGTCTGGCTCGAGGGCTTTGAATTTTATTGGAAGTTTTATTTCTTCTAGAGGATAAATTCCTATCGCCATTTTTTTTCTCTTTCTCCCTACAGTTGTATGGAGTTTTTCCTGGATTTCGATAAGCTCCCTTATCTTCTCCGGATTTAATCTTAAGCCTTTTACAATTGCACATGCAGTGTAAGGTCTTATTTCCTTTAATGAAGAATCAACTTTTACTTTGTAATCTTTTTCAGGTTTATTGATTTTGTATTTTTGTAATCCTGTTTTTTTGTCAAGGAATGACAAGAATGCTCTTTTGAATCCGTGGTATGAAAGCAAATCTGGACGATTTGGGAAGACTTCTATTTGCAATTCATTACCTTCAATTTTTTCTATGGGTGTCCCAAGCATAGCTATTTTTTCCTGCATCTTTTCATCAAGCTTTCCTATTTCTTTTTCAAATGTTTTTTTGTCGATCGTTATTACTGCCATGCTTATTGATTCAATACTTTTGCAATTTCTTCAAGTTCTTTCTGTGTTGAAGGTTTTGCATTTTCTGGATTTAATTCATTACCGTGATTTATTGGAACAAGATGGATATGAATATGGGGAACTCCGAAACCTTCTATTGCCATTCCGACTCTTTTTGGATTTAACTTTTCTTTTATCTTTTTTGCTATCTTTTTGGCTTCAATCATCAAATCTGAATAGTTCTTGTCTTCTAAATCAAAAATATATTCTTCGTGGCTTTTAGGAATGAGGAGAACGTGTCCGGGATTTATTGGATTTACGTCCATTATTGTGAGGTATTTGTCATCTTCCCAAACTCTCACAGAAGGGATTTCTCCTTTCACTATCTTACAAAATATACAATTTTCCATTTTAATTTTTCATCCAGAATTTCATTCTTCTCAGTGTATTTAAGTCATTTTTGTAAAGTTCTCTTAGGTCTTTTATCTGGTAGTAGTCCATGAGGATTCTGTCAAATCCGGGACCCCATGCAAGGACAGGAATTTTTTCTCCAAGCAGAGGAACTGTGACTTCCGGTCTGAATATTCCTGCACCTCCAAGTTCAAGCCACACTTTTTTGTCTTCATTCCATGCATCTATTTCAACGCTTGGTTCTGTGTAAGGGAAATATCCAGGGCGGAATCTTATTTTATCAAATCCCATTTTACTGAAGAATGCTTTCAAATATCAAAGCAAATGTCTGAATTTTGCATTTCGGTCT
>CAZKAU010000013.1:0-11175 GCA_964551065.1 Candidatus Woesearchaeota archaeon
TTCATGCTTGAAGCACCTCATAGAAATATCCAGGATGACAGAGGAGGTAATCCAATTCCTGTAAGAAATCCTTCAGGGAGAACAAGAGAACATTTCCTGGAAGTTATGAAAAGGATAGACTCAATTGAGAGCATGGTAGGAAGAGGAGAGATTGTTGCGGAAAGAGGGAAAAAATGTGACTACTGCGATGTTAAATATGCATGCGATAAAAGACTTGAAAATGTGGGAGCAGGGCATCTTGAGGATAAATATGGACAAGGCCTTCTGGTTTATGCGATTCCTTCTTTTGCAAGGAATGAAAGCCAGAAAGATTTGTTCCCAGATAAAGATTCTCAGCAAAAATTCAGATTTTCGTGGAAGTGAAATTAACTTCAAAAAAACTTCCTATCAGATATTGATAGCTATAAGAATTAAGGCTATTGCAACAAGAAGTTCGATAAATCCTGCCTTTTTTGCCTTTGTAGAATCTTTGAGAAGTGCTTTTACCACACTCATTGTCTTTTTAGGAAAAAAGAAAACAAGACAGCTTTCTATTAAGAAAAGTAATCCTACAATCATTAAAACAGAGTTCACCGTACCCATTACTCATTTATGAAAAAGAGGTTTATAATTTTTTGCAAAGTAAATTTAAAATGTAAAGCTTTTTTAAGGGAACATGTTTTACCTCAACCATGAATAATAAAAAAAACACAAAAAAACCTGTAAAAAAAGGCAATTATGCTAAGAAAGATAAGTTTCCTTCCAAAGATTGGGTGAGGACGCCGGTTTCTTATATTAAGAGGACTATTGAAGAGATAGGCGTTACAACTCAAGGAAATGTAGAAGTAATGGGGAGAGTTAACAGGGTTGCACAGACCGGCGGGCCTACTGTTTTTGTAGTTTCTGATGGAACAGGAAGTTTGTCCTTGAAAGGGTTTGTTGGAGCAGGTGTAAGAGCATACCCTGAAATTGAAGAAGGAGATTGTGTTAAAGCAAATATAAAACTTGGAGAGTTTCAGGGAGAAACCGAAGGAGAGATAATTCAGATCCATAAAATGAATGGTCAGGAACAGAAGGACTTTTTGAAATTCATTGAAGAAACTGAAAGAGAAAAAGCAAAGGTAAACCCTCCAGAATTTTTAATAAAAAGTCAGATTCTTGACAAATTAAAGAAATCGTTTATCGAGGCAGCAACACAGATAAGACTTGCGGTTATTCAGGACAGACCAATAATTGTAAGGCATCATAATGATGCTGATGGTTATAGCTCAGGTTTTGCTTTGGAGAGGGCGATTCTTCCTTTAATTGAAAAACAGCATAATTCTGAGAAAGCGGCATGGGAATTTTTCACAAGGGCTCCTTGTGCAGCACCTTTTTATGAGATTGATGATTCTATAAGAGACACTGCAACCTCTCTGAGAAATGTTGCAAAATTCTCTAATAAAATGCCTTTGATAATAATTGCAGATAATGGCTCTTCTCCAGAAGACTTAATGGCAATTGAACAGGGAAAAGTTCATGGTGCCGATTTTATTGTTGTTGATCATCACTTTTTTGACCATGATGTAATTTCAGAGCAGGTTTTAGTTCATGTTAATCCATTCCTCGTCGGAGAAGATGGAGCTAACTTTTCAGCAGGGATGCTTTGCACAGAACTTGCAAGATTCATAAATCCAGAGGTTCATAATGTTGCACAAATCCCGGCAATGGCAGGATTTGCTGACAGAATAGATATAGGAAATCCGAAAGCAATGGAGGAATACCTTAAGATTGCCGAGAAAGAAGGTTATACTAAGAGTTTGCTTTCAGATATTTCACTTGTTATAGATTATATTTCATCTAAAGTTAGATTTATGGAAGTTAGAGAGTACATAGAAGTTCTTTTCGGAGAGCCAAGAGATAAGCAGAAGAAACTTATCAGTTTGCTTGCACCTTTCATAAGAAAACTTGATGCTAAAGGACTTACAATCGGAAAAGCTAATGCTAAAGTTGAGAAAATCGGAAAAGTAAATCTTCAGATGCTTTACTTTGAAGAGTTTTTCCCCGGATTTGGATTTTTCCCAAAGCCAGGAAGGATTACTGGGCTTGTTCACGATTCATTGCAGGAAGAAAAGAAAATTACAAATCTTATAACTGCGGGTGTTATGGGAACTGCCCTTACAATGAGGGCAACAGATGAATCTAATTTTTCAGTTCATGAATTAATAAAATTCTTAGAAGAAAAAGTTCCTGACGCTTTTGTTGAAGGCGGTGGACACAAGAATGCGGGTTCGATAACATTCCTTCCAAACAAACAGGAAAGGATTGTGGAACTGCTGAAAGAATTTATTAAGAGCAGAAATTAATTCTTGGATTGTAATTTAATTAACAAAAATCTACTTGATTTGTCTTTTCATATGTAAACTTTACTTTAGATTCTTGAAGAAAATTTAAAAACTCCTTTTTCGTGCTTTACGCAGGTAAATCTAATCCAGGTTTAATAAAAAAGTAAATGGCTAAAGAGAGAGGCGTATTTAGGGATGTGAAGAGTGTCTTGAACATTCTTCTTTTTGTATCTCTGTTTTTTTTATTTTTTAGTTCTAATTATATTAAAGCCAGTGAAACCGAAAATGTTTCTCAAGGGGTTATAGAAATTTCAGGAGCAGAGCACCTTGACTCTGGAAGAAATCTTATTGAGGATGTTTATACTGAAGTTAAAAAAGAGGATGGAATATTTTCAGCTATCGGTTCTGAAGAATATCTCAGAGTGACTTTTTCAGAAAATCTTACCAATTCAAGAGATATTACAATTTATGCTGAAGGAACTCCCGGGTCTTCAGTTGAAGTCTATGAAAAGGGGGGTGATAGACTCATAGCCCGTTTTGAGGACATAAACTCTTTTTCTAAATACCAAATATTTCTTACAAACTTAAGTTCTGATTCTTCTTACTCTCAAAATACTTTTGATTTAAAATCCAAAGGGATTATCTTTTATGATTATGTTGTTGACCCAAATGAAAGTTCTGATACATTAAACCCTTCCGAATATTGGACATTTCAAAGATATTTGAATCACACTTCCTGGGATGGTGTTGATTTTCCAAGAATTTTAACATTAAGTAATGCAAGCTATACAACTGCTAGGGCAATAACTTCTCCGGTTTCCGTTGCTAATGGATTTGTTTATGTTTCAGGAAACTATGATAATAGTGCTATTTTTCAGTTAAATGCTTCCAATATCACTCAATTAATCTCTAGTTTTTCTACCGGAGGCGGAACTAATCCGCTTTCTCCTATAACTATAGGCGGGGGTTATGTTTATGCTTCCGGTGGATTAACTAATTTAACCTTTCAACTTAATGCTTCTAATATTTCCCAACAAATAGCCAATTTTACTTCAAGCGGAGTTAGTTCTTATTTTATGACTCTTGTCAATGATTCATTATTTGTTACAACAGACTCTAATTCATTGTATCAACTTAATGCTTCAAATATTTCCCAGATGATTGCAAACACAACCGGAACCAGAGGAACTGCTTATGCAAATGGATTCCTTTATACAAACGATGGAAGTGATCATCTTATTCAGTTAAATGCTTCTAATATTTCTCAGAATTTTTCCAGTTCAACATTTGTTCAGTATATTGGAAATCCTACAATTTGGAATGGCTATGCTTATACTTCTGGGTTCTTTGATTACATTTACCAATTTAATGCCAGTGACCTTTCACAGATTATTTCAAGTTATAATTTAGGTTCTTATTATTTCTATACTGCTCCGGCAATTGCAAATGGGTATCTTTACACTGGTTTGAGCAATAATACCATCTTGCAATTGAATGCTTCTAATGTTTCACAAGTTATTGCAACTTATACTACAGGAAATGGGGTATTTTCATCACCTGCAATTGCAAATGGCTATGTTTACATTGGAAGCAATGACAATTACACCTACCAGTTGAATGCTTCCAATATTTCCCAGATGATTGCTTCATACCCTACAGGGAATTCAATAAATTCTGCACCTGCAGTTGCAAATGGCTATGTTTACATTGGAAGCGACGATATGAATATTTACCAGCTTTGTGCTTCAAATGTTTCTGTTACTGACGGAAACTGCTATTTTCCTTTCTTAACTCCTCCACAAATATCGTTTGTTTCTCCAACACCAGACAGCGGGGATGTAACAGATAATGATTATGTTTATGTAAATGTTTCAACTTTAATTGTGAATAATTATTCAGCATGGATTGATTGGGACAGAAGTCTTGCAGGTTATTGGCCGATGGATTATTATAATTCAACAGGTGTTTATGATAATTCAACATGGACTGATTTTGGAACATTTCATGGTAATCTGAGTACTTCTAATATTACTGCAGGAGTTAGGGGAGATGCACTAGACTTTGATGGTAGCAACAGTTATATTACCGTTCCAAACAGCGCTTCCCTTACAGGAAAAAGTGGACTTACAATTTCCTTATGGGCAAAATTCAATTCTCTTGGATCCGAAACGGGAAATGTAAATATTGTATACAAATCTCATGCTAGTTCTCCTTATTATTCCTATTACTTATCTCTCGATACCAATGATCAGCTTAACATGGAAGCGGTAAATTCAGGGGGGACATCAGAATTTGCCACTACAACAACAACTGTTCAAAAAGACACATGGTATCATATTGTGGGAGTTTATAATTCAAGCAATGTGCTTTCAATCTACATAGATGGACTGGATGTTTCAACAGGACAGTCTGGTCCTATATCCGGGACCGTATTCAGTTCTGATTCACCTTTGTATCTAGGAGGTTCCGGAGGGTCCACACTTAACGGTTCTCTTGATGAAGTTCAGATTTGGAACAGAGCATTATCTTCACAAGAAATACAGGC
Organism: Candidatus Woesearchaeota archaeon; assembly: GCA_964551065.1. Lineage (GTDB taxonomy): Archaea > Nanobdellota > Nanobdellia > Pacearchaeales > GW2011-AR1 > JAKLIN01. Next base: position 4,849 of record CAZKAU010000013.1, read on the forward strand.
ACTATACAACGCAACTTCAGGGGTTTACAATAATTTCACGAATTTACAAGGAGGAGTCTACAATTATACTGCCTACGCAATTGAAGCTAATGGAAATTTTAGTTCTACAGAGATGAGAATTATTACATTATCCGATTCTATCCTGCCTGTTGTTAGTTTAATTTCTCCTTCAAATAATACTCTAAATACAACAGATAATTCTCCAGATTTTAGTTTTAATGTAACAGATAATAAGGCTTCTATAATGACCTGTATTTTGTGGCTCAACAATGGAACAGATTTTCAGTATGGGAGCAATTCATCTACCCTGAATGCAACAACAACCACAATAACCTCAAGTGTAATTCCAAATGGAAATTATAATTGGTTTGTTAATTGTTCTGACGGTATAAACACCGTAATGAGTGAATTAAGAAATATAAGTATAGATTATGCTGGGACTTCTTATTATGTTTCCAATATCACAGGATGTTCAGACTCTTATATTGGGACGAATTCTGCACAACCCTGGTGTACACTTACAAAAGTAAACAATTTAGCACTTCAGCCAGGAGATACCGTTTATTTTAATAAAAGTTCTATCTGGTCGGGACAACAACTTACAATAAGTCAGTCCGGAACTTCTTATGCTCCAATAACATTTACCTCTTATGGTTCTGTTGGAGATAAACCAACATTCATCAATGATCCAGCTTATGGTTCATACACTGATTCTATGTGGATAAATGCAGATTGGATAATCATTGATGGTTTAAAATTTGAAAACTCAAGTCAATCCGGAATATTTATACGTCCGGGGGCAGATTATAATGTAATAAGGAATTGTGAATTTTTCAATTTAGGAACAGGGGCAATAATAGAAGGGAGTCACAACTTAATCACGGAGAATTATGTTCATGATATGAAGATGGTTGTCAATGATGCCGCTGCAGACACTGATTATGGAGCTAATGGATTCATAATTTATAACGGAAGCAATGAGCTTTCATACAATAATCTTACTGCATGTAAGGCGCCAAGCATTGATTACGGAACTGATGGAGGATGTTTTGAACTCTCTGTAGACAATAATTTTAACAATGTTTCAGTTCACCATAATCTTTGTAATGTCAGCAACGGGCTTTTTGAAGTGGGCGGGAGCGGGAATTATAATCTGACAAATGTAACTTTTGCATATAATCTTGGGCTGAATAGTCAGGGATTTGTTATTCACAATTCAGGAACATTTTCAACAAATGTGACAAATTTGGGAGTTTATCAGAACACTTTTGTGGATATATTAAATTATTCAAATCCTCAACCCGCTTTCCTATGGACTGCTACTAATCCTGCAGGAGATGATTTCATATTCAGAAATAATATCGTTGTTTTGAATGATTTCACAACAGTCTCTACTTCAACGTTCAATCATACAGATAATGTTTATTATCTGATTAATGTAAGCACAACTCTTATGTCAGGAGGATTGTCAACTAATGAAGTTGAAGCAGACCCCAAGTTTGTGGACATGTATGGAGGGAATTTCAATTTGCAGTCAGACAGCCCTGCAAGAAACACAGGAGCTAATCTTGGTCTCGACTTTACTACAGACATGAATAGTGTAAGTGTTCCTCAGGAATCTCTTTATGATATGGGAGCTTATGAATATCAAAGTTCTCAAGTTTCAGGAAGTTCAGAATGGTGGACATACAGAAGATATCTTAATCATACTGCATGGGACGGAATAACTTTCCCAGTGATATTAACTTTAAGCAATACCAGTTATAGTGTAGGGGGAGCAAGTGTTCAAACTGCTTCTCCTCTAGTAGCAAACGGCTATGTTTATATGCCAACAAGTTGGAATGGAAACTTATTGCAATTGAATGCGTCAAATGTTTCGCAATTAGTTAGTTCTTTCACAATACTAAACGCTGTTGAATCTATTATAGCTACAAATGAATTTGTTTATGTTTCTGCAGATTATCAAAGTGATGATGGCAATACAAATGTTACCTTCCAGCTTAATGCTTCAAATATTTCCCAACAGATTGCTAATTTCTCTATGTCTTCAGGAGATGGGAGATATTCAATGGCTCTCGTGAATGGTTCTCTGTTTTTAACTACGAACACAAATATTCTTTACGAACTTAATGCTTCAAATATTTCGCAGCAGATTGCAAACACAACGGGTTCTGGAGGAGTTTCTTATTCTGACGGATTCATATATACATACACCGGAACAGGAAATATGTTGCAGCTTAATGCTTCAAATATTTCCCAGACAATAAGTTCTACTACAGTTGGACAAAATATGGAAAGACCAACATTGTGGAACGGTTACGCATATACTTCTTCGGCTTATCTTGACAGAATCTATCAGTTTAACGCAATTGATCTTACTCAAACAATTGCAACTTATGTCTTAGACAATTATTATTCTTATACCGCTCCTGCAATTGCAAATGGGTATGCTTATTACGGTCTTGGAAACGGAACTCTTCTCCAATTGAATGCGTCAAATGTTTCACAGTTGATTGCAAGTTATGCTGCAGGAGATGCTATAGTTTCTGCTCCTGTTGTTGCAAGAGGATATGTTTATTTTGGAAGCAATGATAACTATACTTATCAACTTAATGCGTCAAATGTTTCACAGTTGATTGCAAGGTACAATTTAAGTGGACAAGTGCAATCGTCGCCTGCATTCGCTAATGGGTATATTTATCTTGGAAGTGATTTGGATGGATCTTACTCTTACTTGCATCAGCTTTGTGCCTCTAATATTTCTGTTACTGACGGAACGTGTTCTTTCGCAAATGAACCTTGGAGTGGGGAGTATCCAACATTTTCTAATTATTGGGATGATAGCGAATCTCTTCTAGATTCAGGCACTGGTCATTTCAATATAACTATTGAAAACACAAATGGAACTGTTTACCTTAATATTGATGGACAGAATATATTTGCACAGAACTTAAGTTCTAATATTTACAATGTATCTTACACTTTTTCATCTTCAGGAAATTTCCCTTACAGATGGTTTGCTTACGGAAACAGCACAAATCACAATTTAGGTTCCTCTGATGCAATGTCCTATACCGTGAATACTACTGCAGATACAACTTATCCTCAATTCTCAAGTTATTGGGATGATAGCGAATCTTTGTTGGATTCTGGTACTGGACATCTTAATGTTACAGTAGATGATACAAATGGAACTGTGCTTTTGGAGATTAATGGAGAGAATGTAACTGCTACAAATTTTAGTTCAAATATTTACAATGTAAGCTATACCTTTAGTTCAGGAGGAGCTTATTCTTATAGATGGTACTCTTTTGGAAACGGAACTGATCATCTTCTGGGTTCTTCGAGTTCAAGAAGTTATACTGTGAATACGACTTATTCTGCTTCAATTTCAACTTTCCCTATAGGTGTCTGGATACAAGATCCTCTCCGTGAAAGGAATGGACAAATAAATGCTATAAATTATAAAAATATAGGAGTAAATATTTTCATGGGTTTATGGGGATGGCCTACAGAAAAATATCCCGGATATAATGTTCCTGCAGCTCAGGCTCTTCAGGATAATAATTTAACTGTATATGCAGGAGGGGGCCAAAGTGCAATTGATTGGAATAACGCTCACCCTGAATTCAATTCAACATTCTTAGGATATTTGCTTGGTGATGAACCAGATATGAATAAGGTAAGTGGAGTTCCAGAGGTGGCTGCAGCATCTATGCCTGATGCATGGCAAGCGGCAGGAGATGCTCTTCAGTCTGCAGATACTACTCGTCCAGTTTATGCAAACTTTGGAAAAGGTTTTGCACTTTATCCTTGGGGTGGTTATCATATAGATCCGGGGCCAACAACTGCAGACGATTTTGCAAAATATGTGGAGCCCGTAGACTTCCTTTCTTCTGATTATTATGGGATTGCAGACCCTTATGAAACCCTTAATAGTCATGGAATCTGGACATATGGAAGAGGTGTAGATAATACTATCTTGTGGGCAGAAGGAAAGCCTGTATGGGGTTTTGTTGAAGGCTCCGCTCCTTTTACCCAGGGAACTGTTGCAAACAATATTAATGGAAGAATGCCTCCGGAATATATTATGCCTTCTGTATGGAATATGATTGTTCATGGCGCTCAAGGAATAATTTATTTCTGTCATGATTTCTCTGATGGTGGAATGGTTGAAGATGGATGTTTAGCAGATGCAGGAATGCCTGAAGCGATTAATGCAACAAACACAATGGTTCAAAGTTATGCGGATATCCTTTTGGCATCAGATGTTTCTGGAACAAATTCCAGTACAAATGGCTCTGTGGCTGTGACAACACTTACAAAATCCTATAATGGTTCAATATATGTTTTTGCTATGGGTGATGGAAACTCTGCTTATATCTATGGACAAGCTGTTAGTGCTGCCATTAATGTAAGTGGAGGTTACAACAGAACTGTGGAAGTACTCTCAGAAAATCGTAATCTTACTATGATCAATGGCCAGATTGCGGATTATTTTGACCCTTATGAACTTCACATTTACAAAATTCTTTCCGAACAAGAGGCAGTCAATATAACTGCTACTCTAATTTCTCCTACAAATGGCATTTCGACAAATAATCCTTCAGTAGTTTTTAACTGCTCTTCACAAATTATGAATAATGCTTCACTTGAGAATATGACTCTTTATGGAAGCTGGAATGGATGGCATGCGAATGAAACAAAGAGTCTGACAGGTTCTTCTAATTCCACAAACTTTACCAAGGTCTTGCCCGAAGGAAATTATGTCTGGAATTGTATGGCCCAGAGTAATGAGAGTGACCGTGTATTCAATAACTTGAATTACAGTGTGAGAGTAGACTTAACTTCCCCTCAGGTTCAAATAACTTCTCCAGAGAATAATTCAAACATTACTGACAGGTACAATTCTATTAGTTATATTCCTTATGATAATTTTGAGGTTGATTCCTGTTGGTACTCTTATGACACTTATCTTGTGAATACTTCTCTTCCTGGATGTTCTAATATAGGCGTATTCTTCTGGAATGACGGACAACATAATTTGACAATATGGTTAAATGATACTGCGGGTAATCTTAATAGCTCAAGTGTTTCATTCAATGTAAATACTAGCGATAGTTCCTCTCCGCAATTTCAGTTTAATTCTCCAACACCTTCAAATTCTTCGTTTTTTTCATCAGGATTTGTAACGCTTAATATTTCTATTTCAGAAAAGAATCTTGCATTACTCAAATTTAATTGGAATGGAACAAATTATACCTTATTTGACAATGATACCCTTTTGTTTATGGGCTTTGATAATGTTTCCAGTTTGGGAGAAAATCAGACATATATTGCAGATTTAAGTGAATACAGAAACCACGGATTCCCCTATAACTCTGGCGGTTTATCTAGTGGTGGGAGATACGATGGAGAATTTGATTTTAGAGGTTCGGATTATGTAACTGTTCCAGATAGTGCTAACCTTAGTCTTACAGATTACGCGACATGGAATTTCTGGATTTTTACTTCGGATGTAGATTCATGTCAGTCTTTTATATCTAAGAGAGTTGGATGGGATGTTGCAAATTCCTGGGCGATGGGATTCGGATTTGCTACAGGGAATGCAAGTGAAATAGGATTTGAATATTCTTCTGATGGAACTGGAAGCCAGAAAAGAGAAATCAATTTTAACAAAAGTGCAATACCCCTAAATCAGTGGGATATGATTACTTTTGTATATAACAGTTCGGATACACAGCAGAATGTTCGTTTGTATGTTAATGCACAGGAAGTTCCTGCGATACATATCAATAATAGTAATTCTCCTCTTTACATCGGAACAAGTGATATTGAAATAGGTGCTGTAAACTCCGGAATCCCTTCCTGTTTGTTTAATGGTTCAATGGATGAAATTTCTATATTAAATAAGAGTCTCAATCTTGAAGAAATACAGGAACTTTATTCGACAACACTTTACCAACAGGATGCTGACAACTGGGGGCTTATTATAAATCAGAGCAAAAATGCTGCAGAAGTATTGGATCTTGGAAGGTACACTTATTATCTTTATGCCCAAGATTATCTTGGAAATGAAAATTTAACTGATATGAGGAGTGTGGAAATTATTGCCTATGTTCCTCCTGTAGTACTTACCCCAACTACTCCTTCCGCTGGTGGAGGTGGCGGAGGAGGAGCAGCACCTGCAACTACAATAACTGAAGATAATGGGACTGTCACGATAGTTTCAAATGAATCTACAAACATTACTATTGTAAAAGTTATACCTCATATAACTCCTGAATCAGGAGTGACTCTTAGAAATCTTAACAACCTTACAATAAG
>CAZKAU010000014.1:0-10769 GCA_964551065.1 Candidatus Woesearchaeota archaeon
CTGCAGCATATTTGTCAAAATAAGTTTTGTATTTATTATAATTGAGAGACATTATCTGTTGGTCGGTCAAGGAATTTGAACTTCCGGTATCAGAAACTGCAGGCTGTGAAGAACTACTACTTCCTTGGACCGGAACAACGGCAGTATTTGTTTCAGTAGTAGAACCAAAAATTAGTTCCGCCCCTTGATATAAATCCTTGCCCTTAAGACCGTCAACCAAAACTGCAGGAGCCCCATCATATTTAACTAATGTTGCAGGATTATCTGTAAGAGGAATCCATTGTCCACTATTTGTCCCTTCAGGAAGAATCTCCCAGGATTTAGAAGAGCTATCATATTTGAAATCAAAAACACTATAACTTCCTGCAGAAACTCCATTCTTTAAATAGGTAAATGTAAATTGCCCTTGATAATTCATTGAAGCATCCTTTGATGAAATTTTAGGTCTCGCCAAAAAATTTCCTGAAGTGCTCATAACCTTATCTATCAAAACATTCAAACCTGCACTATAACTTTTGCCTTCAAGATTTTTTGCAACTTCCAAGGAATTAGGATTGTTTTGTAAAAGGCTATAGCTTCCAACACCGTACCATGCTTTCTTATCACTTGAAAAGAACCAGTTTCCTTGAGAATATTCAAAATAAGTATAGGGTGTTGCTATGCTATCGTCTCCATATTGGAAAATCACTGAAACAAATGAATCTGTTTTTACAATAGGATTACTTGATTGTACATTCGTATTTATGCACTTAGGACACACTAAGCTTGAAGTACCTAAAGCTTGAATGCATGCATCATAACTGTCAAATCCGCATCCTTCCGAATTCACGCTCGTAGATGTTCCAGTTGTTCCCCCATTTGAATTTGAATCGGTTCCTGAAGTTCCACTAGTCCCAGAAGTTCCACTTGTTCCGGAAGTACTCGAAGAACTGACTGGAGGGTTTGCCTTATAAGCATTCAAAGCAAGTTCACCATAAGCCTCTCCCCTTATCAAAAGAAGTTCCGCCTTTTGGTTATTATAAAATACTTTATTCAATATTGCAGAAACATTATTGATTCTGCTATTGGGATTCTTGTCCGAAAGAATTCCTTTTACAATTGAATCAAATGCACTCTCTGGAATATATTTAGACTCATCCATAAGAACAGATAAATAAGCGGAAGTCACACTTTTCAAAGTTGAATCCTGCAAGGTTGTTGTCTTTCCTGTTGCCAAATATGTTGCAATATCTGGAGAATTTATTGCGTCTGTAACTGACTGTGTATCTAACCAGCATCCAACTTTTGAATTGTCGCAATATCCCACCTTAACCCATCTAGCACTTTGAGTTCCTGCATGAGGATCTGTGCCGTTTCCTGGATCTTGAGTAGCACAAACTCTTGTAATGCCTAAGCTTGAAATAGAAGGATGTAATGCATTAGTAGCCCCCGACTGAACATTGGAATTCAAAAGAGGACCCAAACTAATTGTACCTGAGGTACATTCAGACTCTGTAGTTATATCGGTATTATTCACTTGATTTGCAACGTAAGCATCCTTTACCGCATTAAGGGCGAGACTTGTTGAAACCTGTTTGAATCCACAATCTTCATTTCCATTAACATTTATGCACATCTGAGTGTATCCTGAAGGCGCAGTAAAGTCTTTGGTATTGTCTACAGTTTCTCCTGTAGATAAATATCCCGAATCAACTAATTGTGTTGAAGAACTATCTTGATAATAAGAGCTTCCAGAATTCTTCAAATAAACCCTATAGTAAGCTCCCGAATTTTGTCCTGCATAGATGTGATAATAAACTTTATACTGAGAAGTCGCAGGAACGGTTGCAGTAGTGTAAGGGATTTCATCAAATTTACCCATATATTGAACAGGAGAATCAGTGGTAGAAAGCTTATTCACAATTCCAAATTGATCTGGGAAAACAGTTGAAATAAAATTACCACAGAAATTTCCGCCAATTCCTTTTGTCGATTCTACACTAAATGCCTTAGAAGAACTTGCAGCATAGGTATTAGTTATGTAACTTGCAGATTTCTTTGCATTATCTAAAGCACTTTGAATATTCTGATACTCTCCACCCCCCTTAGTATTCTGTCCAGTAAGTGACTCTGCAATCTTAGGTATTGCGACGCCTGCAACAGGTGCAACTTCCTGCCAGAATAAATTACATACATAAATACTTCTAACCTCATCACAAATTCCGGTCGTCTTTCCAGTATCCAAATTATCTTGCAAACATTTAGCGTAAGACTGCTCAACAGAAATCCAATTGTCCAATCCCGCCTTTATTCCAGAGAGACAAAGAGGAACCTTAATCCCTTCTCTTGCATTAGGAAGGCAAAGTAAAACCCCGCCAACAACTCCTGTCTGAATAACATTACTTACAGGGTAAGCCCCACCAAAATTACATCTGCTTGAAGGACACACAACTGGATCACAAACATTAAACAGAGTATTGCAATCCTTAGGAGACATAAAGTCTTGACATTGAACTGCAGGCAAATTTGTAGCGGGTTCTCCAACCTTGATATTATTTCCGTTTATCACAACACTGCTTATACCAGATTTATATTGTTTAGATGCATCCTGTATTGCTGTGACTGCAAGATTGACAAGCTTTGTTACTTCACTTGAACTTAATCCTGAAAAAGTGCTGAATGTCGTTCTTGAACTTAAATCCATACTCTGACAAATATCATCTCCAATTCCTGAATTAAATTCTTCAATTCCATTTGGACCAACATTACAAAGATAGAAACTCTCCACCCTCCCTGAAGCATCGTATGAAGAACTGCTGGTACTGGTACCGATAGAAGAGGTTACCTGTTTAACCGCAACATACCATCCATTATTCAAATCAAAAGGAACAATTGCAGGCATTCCCTTGTAAGGGTCAGTCTCAAAATATTGAACTTCAGGAACTGTACTTCCCATATTGGATTTATACTTGTTCTGGTATGTCGAAGCATCCGTTTTAACAAAATACATATTCCCAATTTCCTTAGGAATCTTTTCTGAAGGAACCGCCTCTCCGTTCATATCATAAACACCCGTTATGAAATATCTTGAAGTTCCTCCAGAATTATCTAAAACTAAAATATACTGGTCTCCTTGAGATGTTTGAGCTACTGCAACAGGAGTATTTGCAGAAATAACATTCCCTTTCTTATCTTTTCCAGTTATTGAAGTTTTCAAATCACTTACAGTCAACCCATTGTAAGCGTACTTTTTGGAATCCTTTCCAATCTCAATAAAACTAACTGCATTAGGATCAATATTTTGAGCAGTCGCGGTCTTAACCGCCTCAGCATAGGCATTTGAATTAGTCTTTACATCAGAAAGAGTTGTGTAAAGCTGTTGTCTTGCCATTGTCTTAAGGGAATCACTGGATGAACTTGAACAAAGAATCTGTGAATAAAGCTGAATGTTCCTTGCCTGAGCCACATTATAATTATTATTTTTGTAACTACCGTAATCCAAAAGAGAACTTGCATCACTAGTACTTATCGAAGCAGCATTAGCATTCGAAGGATTATTTATTGAAGTATCTCCTAAACAATTCAAAGATAACTGAACATCTTTAGAATATTTCTGCATAAATTCGTTTGTGTTTACAACATCTTGTGAAAGTAAGCCGCTCTTTGTGATATAGTTACTCTGTAAGGTTTTTATTTGATCATTTTGCTTATTCATAAGATCAGTCATCTGACTAACATCACTATCAATTTTGTCAGAATTCTCAAGCAAACATTGATTTAGTGTAGAATATTTCCCTGCGGCAACCATTGTAGAACACTTCTCATTCCATCCTCCTGCCCCTGTCATAACCTGTGTTCTTGCAGTTCCAGAACCATCAAGAGTATTAAAGAAACTCTTAACATTTAAAACAAGCCCCGTAACACTACATGCAGTGCTTAAGCCACTAACTACAGAACCTGTAACATTTGAAATCTTTTGAAGTTTTGCGATTGTTTCATTTGTCTGTTTTATTATCTCGCGAGTCTTCTCAGGACTCAATTGAATTGCTCTTTTTTCTACATTAATATTAAATGAGAAATTCGCCTCAGAACCCTTAGCATTATTCTTTGGAGTAAGAGTAACTTTCGCGTACTCTTTTCTATTAACTTTCTCTAAAGTTATAATGTACAAATTTTCACTCTTCGCAACCCCTGTTGCTTGTCCAAGAGTTGCAGGAGTATTAAGTTTAAGATTCAGGGAACCAGAACTGAAAATTCCCGCCTTAACATTCACCGTTGCAATTCCATCGCCAACAGAATTTAGCTGGATAAAATCCCCTGTAGTTGCATTCAAGATTACAACCTGCCCCTTAGTTAGCTTAACCTCCTTAGACTCTCCATTAGGATATTGAACATTAACTAATGTCCCAAATTCATCGTAGCTTGGCTCAGAAATACTGTTAAGAGTGATAGAATAAGATTGTCCATTAATAGCCACATACTGGTTTGCATTATCTTGGCTAGATAAAGCTGCAAGATTATTACAACTGCTTCCCAAATCATAAGAAGATTTAGGGAAATTAGATTTGAATTCACCGCACAAGCTGGAAACTGTCTCTCTCTGCCCCAATGCACTTGCAAGAACAATTTGTTGATATAACGCATCTTCATCAAGAGTTGTCGTAGAACTTGAAGGGTACTTTTCTCCAGCGTAATCACTTTGAATTGTCTGATAATCTGTAGTTGCCTGATTATAAGGAGTATTAATAGAAGTGCTTAATATTTGATCTTGTGAACCAGAAAAACCATCAAACTTAACCTTAACTCCCAACTGGGAATTCTCAACATTATACTGCATGAAAGCAATCCCATTTCCATTAGTAATGAATTGGACAAAATTCTGAAGCCCTCCGATTCCTAAAGCTCCAAGGTTAGCAATGCTATTAAGAACAGGATTATTCGTAAACTTGCTTGAAGGAGTCAAGGATTTCGCAATATCTGAGAACGCTGCAAGCTCATTAAGAGTCATAGAAGGAGAAGCCTTTGTAGGAGCTCTTGGGGTAATAGCAAGATACAAATAAACATCTTTCATATCCATCCCCTGAGAAGCATCCGGAACGGAGAATAATCCAGGCTTGTAATCAATGTATCCAAGATAGACATATTTTCCCTGCGAATTTTTCTGAACATCTATAGGTTTAGCATCGCTTGGAGCATTTGGAACCTGGAACAAATAATCTCCAAGTCCTACTTCTTTCTTCTCTCCATTTATTTCAATAGTGACTCTTGGAGAAATACTCAAAGTAAAGGTCTTTGTCCCTGAATCAGTATTGCATCTTATCTGAGCACTCTGAACTAATCCATTCTTATCCAAACTTCTCACTTGACATTGGTTATTAAGGAATGTTTCTCCTTTTGCAACTTCAATAATATTTCCATTTATGTCCAACTTTACTCTAGTATCTGCATTCTCCACTCCATTCAAGGTTACCTTCATCGTAGCAGAACACATATCAAACCCGGGGATTGACAAATCTCCAGAAGTCTGACCTTGATTCAAAGTTGTACTCGTAACTTTTCTAAGGTTGGAATTATAAACCGAGATTGTAGCCTGATTTCCATTAACATTATCAAGTCTTAGATATCCCTTATTGTTCCAAAAACCATAATCTTGGTAATTAGAATTCCACTTCGAATCGTCAAGTTCGGGGAGATAATAACTTACAGAACCCATTCCGTAAGCATTAGTCGCGCTATATTTCAAATTTGCAGTAAGATTTCCTTCTACAGAACAAACTTCAGAAGCTCCTGCTGCTGCCTTATGACAATTTTGAAGAGAGGATTCATTAGCAATTTGTTTAAGATTTATTACCACATATCCGATATTGCTCAAAACAGGATATCCTACCTTTTGGGCCCCCGTTCCAAGAGCTGCTTGTGCAGGATAAAACCCGATACTCTTTACTTCAGAAGGATATTTTCCTTGGAAGGAGATGCTATTTATTGAATCTAAGGTTATCAATGGATTAATCTGTGTTGCAGACAAAGGACAATAAACCTGAGTATCTTGTTCTTCCAACAAATCGCTCCTTACAACAGTAGGAGTGCAACCCAAAGGAGAAATTTGAACAACAAAATCTTGTCCTTGTGAACATTGGGAACTGTCAAAATTTCCTGAATTTTGAGAGAATAAACTTCCAAGAGAAGTCTGTACATTAGAAGATGTTGCAGCAGATGCAAACCCAATTAAAGAAAATAACAAAATTCCAAATATTAAAAATAATCCTCCTTTCTTAATCCTCTTATTCATTTTAGGTCAAACTCATTGTAATGTTTTTAGTTTCAAACAAAGCATAATTTGTCTGAAGCTGTGTCAGACTGGTAGGTGCTGGAAGTGAAGGGGCGTTTATTGTCAAAGTTCTCGAAGCTGAAAGTTGATTCTCTGTGAAATACGATTCTCCATTTCCTCCCCCGGAAAGGGCACTCGAAACTATCTGTTCAGGAACATTAACTGTAAAACATTGTTGTTGCGTAGACCCAAGGACTCCTGCAACTCCGCCCGATGCAACATTAACACACTGCTGACTTGTTGTAGCTCCAAGCTTTATTGATGAATTTTGATAAATATAAACTTCAACATTGTAACTTCCTTCACTTAAATTTACATCGGTCTGTTCCGGATAGACTATTGTTGAAGGAGTTCCGTCTGAAGAAGTAAAGGTTATCACAGCATTTCCAGTGTATGTCCTTCCATCCAATTGCAAATCAACCTTTTCAGTGTAAATCTTACTCAAAAGAACATTTACATTTCCTGATTGTGTTGTTGAAAATAAATACCTTCCAGTTTTATATCCTGGAGCAGAAACAACAATATAACCGTTAACACACTGGGGGAAATTCCCATCCAAAACACCACTCGAAGTTTGTCCAATGTTACAAGTTTGTCCAAGACATTCATAAGAAACATTTGCATCAACCGGATTTGAATTTGCATCATAAACACTTACCGCAACTTCACTTGTTCCCTGGCTGCACAATGGAACATCTTGACTTGGAATTGCTTCTCCGGAAGAAGAATCTCCTCTAGGAAGATTATTTTCTACAACAACCGCCATAGGGAACTGGAAGATTTCATCCCCACTTTGGATTGTTGCAAGCACTGGATACTTTATACTATAAACAAAATGATAGGTTGCATAACAAAACCCTAAAATCCCCAAACCCTGCTGATTTCCAATAGGATTTGCAATCATAGTATCTCCTTGAGTGGGATTAACTTCATAACTGTTTGGCCAGTTCTCATTTGTAAGGAACTTAAGCCCCTTAATACCTAAATCAAGATTGAAATAATTGCTCCTATTGGAACCTGTTTTTATAGACATAATATTATCTGTTATGGAACTCTTAAGGGTCTGAAAAATATCTGAAGCACTCCATGTTTTCGGAGAGCAAGTCAAATCGACACCATCGACAGGAGCATAATTCCTCAGAACATCAATCGTATAATTTTCCAAGAATTTGCTTGACCTTTCATAATCATAAACGGTCTTAGCTGAACTGTAAAGATTTCCAAGTTCTGAATTCACTGTCGCCTTATGGTTCTTCACAGTAACGGTTTTATTTCCTTTAACAAAAGTTATGCTCATTTGCATATCAACCTTAACGCTGTCAGGATTTATCTGAACATTAACAGACTGAGGATCACCCATAAACACGTTTATCTCGGAACTGTAATCACTCAAATCACATTCCTTTATTTTACTCTCTATAAACTTTGCAAGTTGGTCCTGCATAAATGTTTCATTAGGAACCTGCTCTCTGTCAATATTATTTCCGGACACATAATACCAATAAGGGATTGGATTCCCCAAAAATAATAAATCTGATGAGAACGGTTGGTAGTTTGAACCGGGACTAAATGCTGGAAGATAGATGTAGCCTCCCTGACTTTCAAGAACATTTATTCCTATTTGAGTTTTATCTTGGACACAAGCAAGAAACGAATTGTAAATCGGCTGAAATTCAACTGGAACTGAGGAAGAAACTGAAATTGTATTTCTTAAAACAAAGTAAGCTGCAACTCCTGCAACTATTACTATTCCAAGAATAATAAAAATTGCAACCTGTCCTTTCCTGTTAATCATCTTTAACCTCCATCCCCAATTTTTTGCGTATCAGATTTATAATCTCAGTATTGATATCTTTTTTAATCACTTCCTTAAACTTGTTCCAAAGTTTCTCATCCTCTATAAGAAGCAAATATTTTTTCATTTTCTCTATTTAAAAACGGATTTACGTATATAAATGTTTCTTAATTAATTACTTACTAAGTAAGTTATTAACTAACTGTAATTAAATTAAAAATAACAAAATCAAACTGTAAAATTAAAAACGCCTTCAAAAATTAGTATCTTTTATCTTTCCAAAAGTAATATCCGCCAAGAATCAACAAAATTCCTGCAACCAACATAACCCACTTGTCTATGCTTGCAAGAACTGCTGTTGAAATACTGATTAAACCCAATGATTTTACAACTATCAAATAAGCCCCAAACAAAAGAGCCAAGAACAATCCAAATGCACCGCCTTTACCACCATACATATAAAATTTAGAACATACAAGTATTTAAACATTTTCAACTTTCAAAAAACAGGGTCCCATAGTCCAGTGGCTAAGACATGTCCTTGACGTGGACAAGACCGCAGTTCGATTCTGCGTGGGACCATTTCAGAAACGCAGATTATTTTCTCTTTGAAATTTTCCCGCCCTTAATTTGTCCCCACCTTTCTCCTAACTCTTCGAAATTAGAATCATTCTTCTTCAACCCTGAAAGTTCAAGTAGATCTTCAAATAAGGAATCTGATAAAAGCCTCCTTTCGGAATAATAATTTTTCAAGGTCTGGTAATTTATTCCTGTCAAACGATTCCCTAATTCTCTAATAGAAGGCGAACCAATGGAAACTAAGATCTTATCAAAGAATTCTTTCTGTTTTCCTTTAGCAAATTTTATTCTAGACATTTTCTTTATTATAACTGCGACACCATAATATAAAAAGCTTTATAAAACCAAATTATCAAGAGATAATATGAAAATCCCAAAGAAAGTAAAGAGATACTGCCCACACTGTAAACAGCAGACAGAGCAGAAAGTGAAAATGGTTTCCACAGGTAACAGAAGAGGAACTCTTACTCGTGGAGCTAAGTATAGAGCTAAGTTAAGAGGCCTCGGAAGAGGAATCGGAAACTTAGGTAAATGGGGTTCTAAACCGGCAGTTACAAAATTCAAAAGAAAAACTAAAACAACCAAAAAGACCAATATAATGTATACATGTTCTGTATGCGGAAAGTCTAAATACCAAAAGAAAGGACAAAGGTCTGGTAAACAAATACAAGAATAATGGCACAAGCAAAAAGAAAGAAAAGATTTTTTGATATTGAAGTTCCTATAATCAGAAGAGAAACAAACCTTCAGGCTTACGAATCTACTGAATTAGAAGGAAGAATAATTAGATATGATTTAACAAGAATGCTCAAAGGTAAGAATGTAATTCTTTCTCTTGTTGTTAAAAAATCAGAAAAGAACGAAAAAGAGCACATTGCAGTCCCAAGAAAAATAGAAATGATACATTCAACTCTTAGCAGAATGGTCAGAAGAGGAACAGACTATGTTGAAGATTCATTCTCTGCAGATTGTAAAGACGCAAAACTTACAATAAAACCTTTCTTAATCACAAGAAGAAAAGTTCACAACTCAGTAAAAAGAGCCTTGAGAGAAAAAGCAAAAGAAGAATTAATAGCTTATGTTAAAGACAAAAAATCCGAAGAACTTTTCGAAGAATTAATAAGAAACCAGCTTCAGAAGCCAATGAGCCTAAAATTGAAAAAGATTTATCCTCTTTCGGCATTTGAAATAAGAATTTTAAAAGTTGAGAAAACTTTTGAGCCTGCTAAAGAAACAAAAAAGACTGAGAAACAATCTGTTGAACCTTCAGTTTCTGAAAAAGAAAAAGAAACAGAAGAAATTGAAGAAGATACTGAAGTTGCAGTTGAAGAAGCTGTTGAAAAAGCCGAAGAAATCAAAACAGAATAATCACTCTTTCTTCTCTTCCTCTTTATTATCTGAACCTTCCTCTGATTTTTCTCCTTCACCCTCTTTATTTTCCTCGCCTTCCTTCTTTTCGCCCTCTTTATCCTCAGGTTTCTTCTCTTCCGGTTTATCTTTCTTAATCTTAGGAGGTTTATTGAAATTAATTATTCTAAAAACTAAAAAGATACAAGAAGCAAGTGAAATTGGAATCGAAATCCATCCAACATAATACATCGTAAATACAGGTTGAATTGTTAAGGTTCCAAGGATAATAATCCACAATATTCTCTGAAATCTCAAATAAGCATCTATCTTAACAACATTCTCGGGATTAGGAGCAGCTGCATTAACTGGAAGAGGATTCGCAGGTTGAGAAGTGTTGGGTGATGCAGGGTTTGGCTGTACTGCAACAGGAGCTACATTTTGTGAAGCTGGAGGTGTTGCAGGAACAGCAGGAGTAGGGTTTGGTTGTGTTGGAGGACTGGCAGGATTTGTTGCAGAGGTAGCAGTATTTGCATCAGCAGGAGGAGTAGGATTTGATGAATTATTCTCTGCCATACAAATGAATAATTTCAGCACTATTATAAAATTTCCTAAAATAAGAAATCTTTTAAAGCCACCATTGATAATTAGTTTTATGCCGGTGTAGCTCCTTTCCGAACAAGTGAGGAAAACGAGTAAACAGAACACATGCCTGTGTAGCTCAGTGGCAGAGCACTTGCC
>CAZKAU010000015.1:0-10597 GCA_964551065.1 Candidatus Woesearchaeota archaeon
AATGAGACAACCCGGACTTGGAAAGATTGAATGGATTAAAGAAGACAAGGTAAAGAAGGAAAGAGATGCCAAGAAAATCGCTAAGGCTGAAAATGACGCAGTCAAAGGAAAAGGGGGAAAGAAGAAATAATGGCAAAGGAAAAAGCATGCAGAATTTGCAGAAGAATTTATGAGGGGGACAAATGCCCTAATTGTGGCTCCAAAGAATCATCAGACTCTTTCAAGGGAAGAATCGAAGTAACAAGTCCCGAGAAATCTGAAATAGCTCAGAACATTGGAATTAAAGGAAAAGGAAATTTCGCAATCAAAATATAAATGGAATCAATAGAAGAAAAACACAATCCTCTTTTTGACAGGAAAGAAGTAAGAATTAACATAGAAAGAGATTCTCCTCCAAAAAAAGAAGAAGCAGTAAAAATAGTTTCGGAAAAATTATCGGTCCCTGAAGAAACTGTCCATATAGACAAAATTGACGGCAAGTTCGGAACAAATGATTTTATGATAACTGCTGAAGTTTATACTTCCAAGGAAGAAAAGGAAAGACTAAATTCAATAAATAAAAAGAAGAAAAAAGCTGCTAAAGCATAAATAGAATATGGGAAAAAAGAAGAAAATAGTAAAGAAGGGAAAGAAACCGCACAAAAACAAGCCTACTAGTAAGAAGTATTCAAAATACACAATCGATGGGGACAAGGTCACAAGAACGAATGTCTGCCCAAGATGTGGTCCTGGAGTATTCTTGCTCGTATCTGGTGAAAGATCTTACTGTGGAAGATGCCACTATGCAGAATTCAAATCCAAGGCAAAGCCAGTTGTAACACCTTCAGCAAAATAATTCTTGATTTGATTACATAAATTAATATAAACTTTAATCAGAACAATTCTTTATGCCAACAATAGACAAAAGGATTTATGTTCAGGCTTTTGAAGACCCAGATGTTTCTAACATATATCGATTTAGTGTTGCCTGCAGAATGTTTCGGGATGATACACCGATACCTCATCAGGAAAATCACATGTATGTATACACTCATTCAGAATTAGATGGACAAGAGATCATTAATCTGGATGGAATCTACAATGATAATTTGGAGAAAGATAGGATCTTTAAAGGGCCTCTCTCAACCACAGGACAACTTGACGCAAACCGAATGTTGTATGATTGGATTCAGGAAAAAGCCCATCAATTATCTAGAGAGCTAAGACTGCCAATAGATTATTCTGTTAAATTCAGAAAACTTGAAGAATCTCTTGAATCAGGAAATTTTCCCTGACCTTTTTTAGAATATATGCGCGGGAGTTAATCCTATAATAAATTAATAAAAATTTAAAGATTAACTTGTTCCACGACTTTTTTGAAAATAATAATTAATTCTTGGAGAATTGAAAAGGGGATTTCTCCCCAAGATTATAAACCCTGGGAGATTCTTCAAGCCAACCAAAAAGTAGACTTGAAGCCTCTCCTGGGGAAAAAGAGGTGATAGAAATTAGAGGCACTCTTGATATATAAACCTTTCGGTTTTGTTACCTCTTAATAATGACAAGAGCTTGTCAATATAAAGTAGTGATTTGTCCCTATTTAACCGACACATGTTAGGCACTACTGAATTAAATAGACACTACTAAAAGCTCTCGTCGTGAATATATGTCTTATATAAGATAATTTCACTATCTTTATAAAATATCCTTATTTCTAGAAAGGATGGAAGAGGGCGATATTTCTGAAACACCCATAAGTGAAAATCCTTCATTAGGAAGAACAAACCAAGAACAAATACACGACATACTTTTTAGCAGAGAAATCAGCTGGCAGGAAATCATTTATGATTTGATAAATTCAGAACAACTTGACCCCTGGGACATTGATATTGGAGTTCTCACTAACAAATATATGGAAAGAATAAGCAAACTTGAAGAGCAGGATTTTTTTGTCTCAAGTAAAGTACTTCTTGCAGCAGCATTCCTCCTTAGAATAAAATCAGAACTTCTTTTGAGCAAATATCTGAAAAGTATCGATGAAATTCTTTTCGGGAAGAAAGAAGATGAGAAGTTGATAAGGCAGATTGATTGGAGCCAAGTTGACATTGACGATATCCCTGATTTAGTCCCTAAGTCTCCTCTCCCAAGATTCAAGAGGGTTACCCTTCAAGAACTTATCTCTTCACTTGACAAGGCAATCATCACTGAAAACAGAAGAATAAAAAAAGAAATTGTAAATAGCAATGCTCTCCGTGAAACTTCTATATCACTTCCAAAAAGAAAATATAATCCTCAGACGAAATCTAAGGAAATTTATGGAAAGCTCTTTGACTATATTGAAAGCAACTCAGTAAATAAAATAGCCTTCACCGATTTAGCAGGAATAGAAAAAGAAGAAAGAATAATTTCATTCACCACACTCATGGTGCTAGAGAGTCAAAGAAAAGTTTGGCTTGAGCAGAGAGGACATTTTGAGGAATTTTACATATGGCCCCATGAACTTTATATGAAAACAAATCCTAATATTTTTGCAGATTTGATTGAAGAGTATGAAGCGGAACTGAAAAAGGAGTTGGAGGAAGAAGAAAAAAGAAAAAAGAAACTCGAGAAAAAAGAATCTAAGGAAAAATCAGGAAAGAGAAAGCCAAATAGATTTTCCAACCAAGAGGAACAAACAGATACTTCTGAGAAATCTGAAGAGAATACTGAAAATTTGGAAGAGTGATTCTGAAAAATCCTGATTTTGTTAAGTCGGATTAAATCCTTCACAAGTCATTAATTATAAAAACCAGCCTACCTTCGCTTTCAAATGAAACTAGGCGTTCTTTTTTCGGGCGGAAAAGATTCAACACTCGCAGCACTTCTCGCAAAAAATGCAGGTTATGAAATAAGATGCCTAATATCAATCCATTCAAAAAATCCCCACAGTTATATGTTTCATACTCCCTCAATTTCTAAAACAATAAAACAAGCTGAAGCAATGAATCTGCCTTTAGTTATAAAGGAAACCGAAGGGAATAAAGAACACGAACTAAAAGATTTGCAATCTTCAATTGAAAAGGCAGTTGCTCAATTTGGAATTGAAGGAATTGTCACAGGTGCAGTGGAATCAGTTTATCAAGCTTCAAGAATACAGCTCATTTGCAAGAAGTTAGGAATAGAGTGCTTTAATCCCCTATGGCAAAAAGACCAAAATGAAATACTCCATGATCTAATCCATAAGGGATTTAAGGTAATTATTGTTGGGGTTTTTGCATATCCTCTGGATCAGAAATGGCTTGGAAGACCTATTGATAAAAAGTTCATTCAGGATATGGAAGGACTCCAGGGAAAATTCAAAATTAATCCTGCAGGAGAGGGAGGAGAATTTGAAAGTTTTGTTCTTCATGCACCTGGACTCTTCAAAAAGAGACTTAAAGTGAAATCCTTTAGAGATATTAAAGAGGGAGAAAATTCCTGGAGAAGAGAAATTGAATTTTAATTTATAATTATTTCATAATAAAAAGGGAGGTAAAATGGCAGACAGTCCAATATCTACATTTTGGTCAGTATTCATTTTTATTTTAGTTGCGACTTTTGCAATAGTAATATTCAGAGATTTTGCAGTTAACGTAGATTTAGTCTCTCAGGCAGGTCAGGCATTTTCCGTCCTGTTCTTTATAGGAATATTTGCTGTAGCTTTCAAGATTGTACGAGGATAACTTCAAAATATTTTGAACTCTTCAAATTCTTTATAAATATCTTTATCATATCAGTTACATGGCGGAGAAAGGCACAAATAAAAGAGATGATGATTCAAATACAAGTAAATATATAATGGTATCTCTTGAAGACGAGAGGTCTAAATCTGTTGCAGAAGTTCTTGGAAGTAAGACATGTAAAAAAGTAATTGGATATCTTGCTGAAATTAAAGAAGCAAGTCAGAAAGATATTTCTGAAGCTCTGAAAATACCTATGAATACTCTGGACTACAATATGAAAAAACTTCTCGAGTCAGGATTTATACAGAAAAGAAAAAATTTCTTTTGGAGCAAAAAAGGAAAAAAGATTGCGATGTATGAAATTTCAAATAAATCTATAATAATAAAACCCTCAAATTTCAGAACTGCAGGAGACAAAATAAAATCTCTCGTTCCGGCATTCCTTATAACAGCTGCAGGGACCTTTGCCGCTTGGGTTTATGAGAAAATAGTTTACTCTAATCCTATCCAAACAGTAAAAACTTCAGGCGAAACCCTGGTTTATTCTGCAACAGCAGGCAACGCTCAAAAAATCGGAGAGGTTGCCATGAACACAGTTGCTCCAACAGCTGCACAGAACATTACAGATATTACCGCAGGTTCAGGAATATATTCTATGATCGGAATGCCTTTATGGGCATGGTTTATGCTTGGAGCTTTGCTTGGAATATTTATTCTTTCAATTGTGAACTGGAGGAAATTATAATGAAAAATTCGCGAAAAGAATTGTTGAAAGGAGGTATTAGGAAATGAAAAAGGAAAACACACCAATTGTTGTGACTTCCATAATTGCAGGTTCGGTAATACTAGTTGCAGTGATAGCGCTTTTGGTTTTCATGCCCATAACCACCACTTCTCAGAATGTAGTGACGGTTCAGGGAACTTCAAGTTTGAAAGTTCTTCCGGATTTAGTTTCTGTATCTTTCAACATACAGAATCAGGGCTCAACACCTTCTGTAGCAAGCGATGCAAACTCAAAGATTTACAACGATCTGAAAGAGGCATTAATTGCATTGGGATTCAATGAAAGCCAGATAGGAACGCAGTATTTCAGTATTAACCCAAATTATGAATATAATAATGGTAAACAAACTCAAAATGGATATACTGCAACACATTCGGTTAAGATTGAATTTTCCGCAAATAATACTGAACTTTTGGGAAAGGCAGTTGATGCAGGAATCAGTGCAGGTGCAGGAGTAAGTTCTCTAGATTTTGAATTGTCTCCGTCATTGCAAAGCCAATACAAAAATCAGGCGCTTGAATTGGCATCTAAGGATGCTGAATCAAAGGCTGACGCTGTTGCAAAAGGCTTTGACAAATCGCTTGGAAAACTTGTGTCAGTGAATGTTGACAGCTATAACTACATGCCATGGGTTATGTATTCTGCTTCATCCGACTCTGTTGCAAGCGGGGTTTCAGCAAGAGCAGCTGCAGAAAAATTAACACCAACTCAGCAGGATGTTACAGCAACAGTAAGCGCAACTTACAAGTTGTCCTAAATTTAATTTAGGGAAGATTTTTAACTTCCCTTTCTTTTATTTTTTTATGATTTTAGTTGTCAGCATATGTAAAGAATCACTCCACAATCTTGAATTTGTAAAGCCCATCGAAGATATTCTTGAAAAAAACCAAACTCCTTTCTCAACAATTCATTACAAAAAACTTAGGAAAAGACATCTGAAAAAAGCGGAAAAAGTAATAATTTGTGGAACTTCTCTAAAAGACAACGATTTCCTAGCAGATCTTGAAAAATTTTCATGGATAAACGATTTCAGAAGGCCAATTCTAGGTATATGTGGAGGTTCTCATATTATGGGGCTTTTGCAGGGAAAAAAACTTGAAAAGAATTTTGAAATAGGACTAAAAGAGATAAAGATTCATGAAGATTTCTTAGGAGTCGAAAAAGGCGAAACTCTGCAAGTTTATCATCTGCACGGGTTTTCAGCTCTTCCGGAAATTTATCAGAGAGACAATTATTATGCAACGACTTTCCATCCGGAAGTAAGAAACAAAAATCTGGTTGAAACTTTTGTGAAATTGCAATCAGATAAATTTATATAATTCTCAAACCTGAATAATATGTGATAAACTTTACTTCAGTTTACATATTAATTCTGGTATTTGCTCTTGTCACAGTTGTTATCTTGATATTTTCTATAAGGAAAAATGACAGGCAGCAAAGATTCACACCTCTTGCAGGAATTGCCTTTGCCTTCATAATTGCCTCCATAGTCTTCAGCGATTCTGGAAGAATCTTAGGATATACTCTTATGGGGATAGGAATAGTCGTTGCAATCGTAGATATATTTCTAAAACTTCATGGAAAGGATTAATATTATAAATCCTTTTTTCTGAAAAAACTTATGTATTTTCACATTATCCTGATAGAAACTTGCAACTCGCGTTGTAGGTATTGCTATTTGAAATCAGAGCACGAATTTGGAGAAAAGCTAAATGAAAAATTCACTTTCGATTTCTCTGCTCCTGCAGTTTCTGAAGTTAAAATCGAAGAATTAAAAAAATTCGTATCTCAGGACCCCGATCCAAGAATAATATTTTACGGGGGTGAGCCATTGATGAACATGAACCGGATTGTGGATATAATGGACTCTATAGACGCAAAGTATTACATCCAAACAAATGCAAAGATACTTTTTAGACTTCCAAAACAATATACAAACAGGTTCGAAAAAATTTTGATTTCCATAGATGGGGATAAAGAAAGAACAGATTTTAACAGAGGTTGGGGAACATATGATTTAGTCTTGAAGAATCTCAGAATACTTCGTGAGAATGGATACAAGGGAGAGGTAGTTGCAAGAATGACAATAAGCTTTACTGATAATTTCGCTGATTTAACAAAACAGGTAAAACACCTTCTTGAAATAGGATTTGATTCAATCCATTGGCAGCTGGATATGGGATTCTATGAATCAGATTATAATAAAGAGCTCGTTGAAGACTTTTCAAAAAGATACAATGAGGAGGTTTCAAAACTTGCCAAATATTGGATAGGGGAAATGAAAAGGGGAATGGTTTTGAAAATTTATCCTTTCTTGGGAATGTTTGAATCTCTTTACAAAAACACGAAAACTAAATTAAGATGTGGAAGCGGATACGCTAATTACACTATAACCACCGACGGAAAAATAACAGCTTGCCCCATAATGGGAGGAATAACAGATTTCTATGTGGGGGATGTTAAAAATTCAAATCCTACACAATTAAGAGAAATTCCTGTAACTGACCCTTGCCCTTCATGCGAATACTTTGAACTTTGCGGAGGCAGATGTCTTTATTCTAATCACGCAAAACTTTGGCCAAAGGAGGGCGAAGAACAAGTCTGCAACACTATAAAATATTTCATAGATGAAATAAGAAATGACATGCCCGAAATCAAATCTCTTATAGATTCCGGAATCGTCAAAGAAAAACAGTTTGAATTTGAAAAATACTTCGGACCCGAGATTATTCCCTAATTTTTCCTTTTTTATGCCTTTCTTCTTTGTCAGAATGTTTATCTTTCTTTCTGTCAAAAGCATCGTTGATGGAATCACCAAGGTTGTAGAGTGCAAGTTTGAACTCGTTCCCAACATCCCTCCACTCAATTTTCTTATGTTCTTTTCTTCTCTTCTTTATTTCCTGGTATATTTTTTCTTTCTCTTTATTTTTCTTTTCATGATACTCCTTATAGTCCCTAATATCTTTTCCCCCTCTTTCTTTAATTACAAGGTTGAAATACCCAAAGCCCAAAACAATAAGGAACACTACGGAATAGATTGGATATACTGGAATGTAAAACCCTGAATGAATGTAGCTCTGACTAAATTGCCAAATATTGTAAATAAAATTCACAATGAAGATACTCAAGAAAGCTCCGGTTATAGGAGCCACAAGATTAAAAGGGAACTTGAAATTCCAAAACAAATCATTTATCATTCCAACTAAGAAAATAATAAGAAGCAGCCCTATAGTTGAATTAAAGAAATTTATAGTATTTCCATAAATGGGGTTAGATACATTTTTAACAAGAATATTTGCAATTATGAGAATTGCAACAAGCAAAATAAAACCGGCAGAAGCGCCAACCACAATTCTAGATGAAGATTTCATAGATAATAAATGATGGTCTAATTTATAAATTTTTCAAGGATTTCCCCCAATTCTTAACTGCATCGATTGTATCCTTAGCGACCTTCCTGACCCTATTGTAATCATCTTTCGTGGTATCTTTTACCTTAAGAATAGTAAGTTTCTTCAGGCTCCCCTTATGATCTTCAAAAACAGCCCTTGGAACGTCATCTGCAACAACTACAATTTTATCAGCCCAATCTAAAAGTTCAGAACTTAAACCTCTTGGTCTTCCGGAAATCTTAAGGCCAAAACTTCTTACAACATCTTTTTGCACTTTTCCAAAAGGCCTCCCTTCAATAATTCCTGCACTTTTAACATTGAAACCCGTGAAATTCTTCTTGAAGTAAGCCGCAGCTATTCTGCTCCTAAACCTATTATATCTACACACAAAAAGAATATTCTCTTTCATTTTACCCCATTCACATTACTAAAAATAAAGAAATTTAAAAATAAAAAATAAAATTTAAACTAGGTTTATGTTGCCGTATGAAACCGTTCCTGAACAAGCCGCATTCTTTCCGTCAGAACCTACGAAGAATATAGCTCCATCGACGCTAGAAACGTTTGCAATACTTGTATTAGCCAAAACTCTCTCTGTTGCCAGAGTGATTATGGTTCCATTAGCATCAACAACAGAACTGTCACCAGCAGAATTGGAGAATATAAGTCTCACTCCACCTATGTCGCCAGTCCCTGAAAGCCTCTTAACAACTGCAGTACAATTTCCTGCTTGAGTACAGGTAACATTTGTAATGTCAATTTGAGAATTCAGGCACTTTGAACTGGAAGCAACTTGTTCTGTACCGCCTTTGACAACATTGTTGACAACGACATAGACAACTCCAACCAGTACAATAGACGACATAACGAGTAGCAGAGTTACAATAACTGCTGACATACCTTTTTTGTTTGCTATCATGTGTCCTCTTTTAAGATTTAATTTATTTTAACAAGCTTATCCTCTTTAAAAATATTTCTGTATCACTCATCGAATCTTTTTATCACGTCAAAGAATTCTTCGGCACTCATAACCTTATCAACCTCTGTCAATCCCCGACTTTCAACGAACTTTGCAAATGCCTCCGGATTAAATTTCCTTTTCCTCAAAGAAGCAACAGTTGGAAGCCTTTCATCATCAAAACCGGAAAACCTTCCTTCTTTTATTGCTGCAGTTATCTTTCTCTTGGAAAGTTCCAAATCTGTGAATTTTATTCTTCCAATAAAGAACACATGTGGATATTTCTTTCCTAAAACTTCAAACATCATTTTTTGTCTTTCAGCATTATCCCTATGGTCCTTACCCCTTATTATGTGAGTCATTCCTAGCTCTATGTCATCTACCGGTACCGCAAGATTCATCAAAGGCCAAACACGATATTTATTATTCTGTCGTGGGTGTTTGTGCTTGTTTATTCTTGCAAGAGGAAAATCTCTCATTGCAGGATTTCTATGAGCCATTCCTCCTAAATTCTCGGGAGTTTTAAATCTCAACACCGCTTCCCCTTCTTTATAGCCTCTTCGGTTAAGCATCCTTTCCCATCTTTCAATTTGGTATGCAGTTGTAAGATTCCTGCATTGACAATCTCTTTTTTTCTCCACATATTCTTTTCTAAAAATTTCTGAAGGACACGTACAAACATAAGCAGCATCTTTTTCAATTAATTCTTTTGCGTATTTGTAATAAAGTTCCATTCTGTCGGATGCATTCAAAAATTTGTAGACATTTCCAAAAGCCCACCTGCAATCTTTCCTCAAATTTTCATAGCTCTCTTCAAGAGTAGTTTCAGGGTCAGTGTCATCTATGATCACATAAAATTTCCCGCCATATTTTTTTACATAAAGCGAAGAGGCAAAATTAGAAATCAAATGCCCCACATGCATAGGTCCGGAAGGTGCTGGTCTGAATCTCATAACAACGCCCGAAGAGGGAACATCAGGCAATTCATCAAGTCCTTCTCTTGTTTCTCTTTCACTCACAAAATTTTCCAATTTTTCAAATTCCCTTTTCTGTTCATCAATTCCCAGAGAGTTAACTTGCTTTACAATTTCCGCAACTTCTTTAGCATATTTCCCTATTTCGCTTTTCTCTAAACCTTCATGAAAAAGAGAAGAAATAACATTTCCCTGTGCTGCTTTTCCGCCATGAGCAATAGCATTTTTCAAAGCATAAGCCTTTGTCTTTTCAGTAAAATTTTTCATATTTCTCAAAGATAACTAGAATTTATAAATTTAATATCCCAAACCATTAGGATTAAATTTTTTTTCTAAAACCTCAACCCTTTGTTGTAAATGATATATTTGATTTGAAACTTCTTCCAATCTATCGGTTATATCCATAAGCCTCTTGGCAAGTTTCTTCTTTCTCTCTTCAGGATCTTCCTCTTGAGAATTTGTCTGATTTGATGAAGGGTAAAAAGAAGATTGAGGAGTGTAAGAATTCTGATTCTGGCTAGAGTTACTCTGGGATTGTGAAGCTACATTATCAAGAAAACCAAAACTATTGCCGGTTTGAGGATAAGGATTGTATGTTTGAGGTTTGGGATTCTGAGCAGAGGTCCTTGGTGTTGGAGGTTCTGGAGTTTTCATATTCTCCCTCATATTTGAAAGTCTTTCTTGCTGTTTCAAATAACGAGTAGTTAAATCAATAGTTTTATCATTCTTTTTCCCAAACAAGCCCATCACTAAAATAAGTTGCTATTCTTTTTAATTCTTTTCAAAATTAAAGGGATTTTGAGTTGGAA
>CAZKAU010000016.1:0-10338 GCA_964551065.1 Candidatus Woesearchaeota archaeon
AAGAATATGTTGTAACATTAACCGCCCCTGAAGAATTATACAAACCATAAGTTATGTTTTTGAAATTTACTTCCGTCACAGAAACATTTGCATAAATCCAATTCCTTGAAAACAAGGTATTGTTATTTTCAGTATTAGGAACAAAAGAAACCAGAGGATTTGTTGTATCTATTGTTATGGTGTTATTAACCGTGTTAAATGAATTTCCTGCAGCATCAAAAATTCTGTAAAACCAATTGAATATCCCATCATAAAGGAATTGATAAACTACTCCCGCAATAGCTTCAGTTCCTGAAATTAAAATTGTTGTAGTATTAACCAAACTTCCTGAAGAATTGTAAACATTCAAAGTTGCATTGCTTAAATCAACATTATCTGTAGCATTTAAAGTAAGATTCTGATTAACATTATTTGTATAAGTATCATTGGCTGGAGTGAGCAAAGTTCCATTTGGCGGAACCCGGTCCAATACTTCTATAATCTGCCAATTAACATTATTTGTATTAGAGGTAGTTCCCTTATACAAAGCAATGGTTGTGGGACTTGCAATTGCACTGGAAATCACCCCATTAGCATTAGTATTTCCGGTTCCAGTAGTATCGTAACTAACCCATCTAAACGCCCTAGAAGTATTGAGTAAACTTGGAAATGAACCATAAACAGGGGTAGTCCCTGAAACCGTAGTTGTTCCAGTGCTGACATTCAACATATCTCCTGTGATTACAAACCAATTGATATTGAAAGTTCCACTCGTAGAAACTCTGTTAAATTGTAAGGTATTTGTATTGGCAAAATTCCCTCTTACCGTATGATATGCAAGTCCTGATGATGCGCCCACAGGAGTTCCAGAAAAGATAAGGAAACTTCTATTTAACTGAACTGGATTTGAAATGGAAGAAGTTGTTGAAGTACCACTCAAAGCTGCGGTTCCATTCTGAACATTTGTTCCCTTCCAATTTACAACCTGCCACGAAACTTCTCCTGCAACACCTGTTGCTCCTCTTTGAATTTGTAAATAAGAAGAATTGACAAAATTAGCCGTCCAGATACCATCTTGATATGCATTAGTCGTACCCGTATTAAGTCTATTATCTATCAGAATAAAAGAGGAAGATAAATTAACGGAACTTATTGGAACAAGAATAGAGCTTGTTGAAGTGCTATAAGGAATAGTTCCTCTCTGAACATCCAAATCACTTCCAGAAATAAGCTCCCATTCAGTACTTGCGGTTCCTCCTCCATAATTATAAAAGCTTAAATCCCCCGGATCAGAGAAGTTTGCAATAACTTGCAAAACCGAAGGAGATGAAGAAGAACTTACAGTATCCAAGATTATGAACGCCTTAGAGGGGTCAGTTGTATCTATAGGAACAACGCTTTGTCCGTTAACCCCTATGGAACCTCTCTGAACATTGTACCATCCTGTCGGAATATAACTACTGTTCACAAGGAAACTTACGCTTGTTGAATTCAAATTTCCCACAGTATCATTTGCAAAAAAGTTAAGACTATGTTGTTGAAAATCAGTTGTATCAAAAGAAGTACTTTGATCACAAGGGACCGTTACATTAGCCCCATTATCTAGATTATACCAACATGAATTAAGATTTAAATCAGTAACTGTAAAGCTCAGAGGTAAACTAACATTTGTTGCATAAGTTTTGTTTTGCGGAGTCACTATATGAACAAAAGGAGCGGTGGTATCTATTAACTTCAAGTATCTCGTTTCAGTAGAATTAGAATTCCCATAAGAATCATAAGCAGTGACATTATAATAGTATTGAACATTTCCGCTTGCCAAATCGGTCCAGTTAATATCGATAGTTGAATTTCCAAAATAAGTAGTTTCATTCACAAGCCCCGAAGCGTTATACAAGTCAAAAGTTAAATATGCAAAATTCACATCAAATGAAGTTGCATTCACATAAATCCAATTTCTTTCAAACTGCGTATTATTATTCTCCGTTCCTGCAGAATAATTTATTGAAGGATTAGTCGAATCAATTGAAATAGTATTATTCTCTGTAGCGACAGAATTCCCGGCCAAATCAAATACTCTGTAAAACCAATTGAAAACTCCGTCATACAAAAATTCGTAAACAATTCCTGCAATCGCCTGTGTTCCTGATAAAAGAACGGTTGTGGTATTGATAAGATTTCCAGTTGAATTATAAATATCCAAAGTGGCATTACTCAAATTGATGTTGTCGGTCGCATTAAGAGTAAGATTCTGATTAGTATTGTTTGTGTAAGTATCATTAGTAGGGGTAAGTAAATTTGCGGTTGGAGCAAGAGTATCTAAGGTAATATATCTCGTTTCAGTAAAATTATAATTCCCTGCCAAATCATAAATTGAAACATTATAATGATAAGTTCCGTCTGAAAGATAAAGCCACGTATCCTCACTGGTTCCGTCAGTGTAAGTATCTGAATAAAGTGCATTATTGTTTGAATCAAATAAATTGAAAGTTATATTTGCCAAATTTAACTCTGTAAAGCTGGTATTAACATATATTGATGTCGCATTAACATAAGTATCATTTGGTAAGGTTCCTGAAGAATAATCTATTAGAGGATTTACAGTGTCTATCGTAAAAGTTTTGTTAGTGAGTGCAAAATCTGATTCTCCTATTGTATTATTACACCAGATATTCCAGAGATAAGTCCCGTCAGAAGGCATAGTTGCATTATATGGATTGGAAAAAGTTTCCTGAGTTCCAACAGAATAAAATCCCGAAGGATTAACTCCATTTTGATAAGATGCATTAAGCCAAGAAGCCCCTCTAACCCCGTTTGAAAGTTCCATCTGATCGATAGCACCGCTAAAATTATACCATTGTGCAGTTCCAAGATTTGGCCATCCACCGCCACTATAACCGGTTCCTAGATAAAAATAGGTTGTAGTTGCTTCAGGTGTTCCAGTAGAAGAACTCCCAACATAAACACCATCGAGATAAATTGACTGATTGGTCCCTGTTACAGTATAAGTTCCCAAATGCCAGTTACCATCATTAACTGCAGAAGGGGTTGCAAGTGAAGGATAACCCCCCGCATAAATTCCTCCCTGAAGCAACCCAGTAGTTCCTACATAAAGCAAAGGATCATATTGAGTTGAAGCTGTAGGAAGCTGCTGATTATTCTCACTGAATAAAACCCCATAGGAAGTTGTCTTAAACCAGGTAGAAATTGTAAAATTATCTGTAGTTAATAATGAATTAGGCAAACTAAT
This sequence comes from Candidatus Woesearchaeota archaeon, assembly GCA_964551065.1. Taxonomy (GTDB): domain Archaea; phylum Nanobdellota; class Nanobdellia; order Pacearchaeales; family GW2011-AR1; genus JAKLIN01. Next base: position 3,230 of record CAZKAU010000016.1, read on the forward strand.
ATAACTAAGTCCATTGAAATTTCCTGCCCCATCAATTTTACCCGTAGTTAAAGTTGCTCCAGAGTTAGTTCCATTATTTTGATTAGAAGTTATATCATTAACTGCAAGAGTTCCTCCATTATCTGAAAGTTGCCACACTCCAATATAATCACTTTCCCATACCCTAGAAGCGTTTTCTTGGTCAGTTGCAGTGGGATTTCCATAATACATATAAAAATTATTGTCTTGTGTAGAAGACAAATTCATTTTAATCCATGCCACTAAATGAGAATCTGTAGAATTATAAGTTTGATTAAAATTTTCAATTTGATAAGGTAATACTCCTCCTGTAGAATTAGTAAATACAATATCGTATCCATCACTCCTGGTATTATGACGAAGTCCTGAATCATAAAGATCAACGAGAACCGGAAAATCTGTAAGATTTTGAGTAACTTTTCCTGCAGGTATTGTCATAAGCTTTCTATCACTCCAGCTCGAATTATACCAAGTTACATAAGGTTCTGTTATATTGGCAGCCCATGTTCCGGTCCAATTTCCCCATAGTTGACAAACACTAATTGGATTGTATGAACTTGCACCAAAATTAAAGAAGACCTGCCTTGAGTTAAGATAAGAATCATCTTGAGGAGCGTTTAATCTTACAGAGATTCCTCCTGCAGAAGTTTGAAATGGAACTTCCGCACTTGCAAGATTCCCTAAGGTATCATTTGAATAGTAATAGAGTGTATGGGAACCCACACTTGTATTAAACGTCGCATTTTGATTACAAGCAATGGATTGGTTTGGATTATTATCCAGATTCCACCAACATTCCGAAACGCCAACACCATAATCATAAGTCGTAACATTCAGAGGAAGACTAATATTCGTAAGATACTGAATTGGTCTCGGAGCGATCACATCTATTACAGGAGAGGTTGTATCTATTGTTATGTATCTTGTCTCAGTCTGATTGTAATTTCCTGCCAAATCATAAACAATTGCATTGTAATGATAAGTTCCGTCCGAAAGCCCAGTCCAGTTTATGTCTGTAAGTGAAGAGCTTAAGTAATTTGTTATGTTGACAGGATTATCATTTGAATCATAAAGAGAAAAAGTAGCGTTTGCAAAATTCAAATCTGAATAAGAAGTATTAACATAAAAATAAGTATTCGTTGTATTTGTTGTATTAACCGGTGTCTGTGCAGTAAACTGCAGAGAAGGATTTGTCGTATCAATTACAATGGTAAAATTATCTGTAAGATTGGTATTGTCTGAAGTGTCATTCAATCTGTAGGACCAATTGAAAACTCCATCATAAGGAAAATTGTAGATTGTCCAGGCAAGACTGTCATTTCCCGAAATTGATTGTGTTGCTTGATTAATCAAATCTCCTGTGGAATTATAAACAAAAAGAGTTGCAGATTTAAGTGCATAATTGTCAAAAGCTTCCACAGTTAAATTCTGTTGAACCTGGTTTGAGTATATTCCACTTCCAGGATTTACCAGCATCCAAGTAGGAGAATGAATATCGGTAAAACCACAGGAAACATTTATTACCGAATATTTCGAATTTTGGTCCGAAGTAACATTAAACAAGGCAGATAAGTTTCCGATTGTATTATTTGCACAGATAAAATTAACTGTGTAATATTGCGTATCTGAAAGATTCATTGTAGAAAAATCGCTGGAAATGTAAGCACAATCCCCCGAAATACAATTAACTTGAGTATTGTTATTATCCAGGAAAGAATAAATTTGAGCTTGCCCTGTTAAATTCCCATCTTCTATTGGCTGACTTCCCAAAGAGATATTTGTCTGATTCCAAACAACATAAGAAGGATTGGAAGGCATCTGAATAACCTCAAAAGCCTGAGAATTACTTTGACTTGTTGTTCCTCTCTGCTGATTTACAATTGTTGGAGAAACAACTTGGGCGGTTCCCATAGTATTTGCAAAAGTTGTTCCCCCTCCAGAATCATTGAAAGAATTTACAACAAAACTCCTGTTAACAACCACACTTGAAATTGTTGTATTGACATTATTATTTGTGTTCAGGTTAGTAAGGCCTTTTTGAACAGTTGCGTTTGGAGTTGATATAGCATACCATTGAACTCTAACCGTTCCGCCTGTACCAATTCTGGAAATATCATATGCAGTAGTATTATAGGGCAAAGCAATAACACTGGCATCATTCAAACCATTAGCTGCAGAAGTATCTGCCTGAGAAAAATAAAACCAGGTATCAGATTGATTAACCGGATTAAAATTTGCATAGCTCTGACCTGTAGAAAGTGAAATTTCTCCCTGTTGAACTGTTGAGCCATCATTAAACTCAACAACATAATATGAAACATCCCCTGCACATGACCCTGAACCATCTCTTTGAATATGTAAATTTGTAGAACTCGAAACATTTCCCGTCCAGAAAATTTGATAGTTATTGGAAACAGTAGAAGAGCTACAACTTCCAAAATTCATGAATACTGCAGTTCTGCTTGTATTAACCGAATTTATTGGAATATCAAAAGAATTATCCGTAGCAGCATAAGCCTGAATACCACTCTGAACATTTATTGAACCTCCCTCTATAACCTGCCAAACAATGTCTGCTCCAAAGGTAGTAGGATTATACTGTGTAAGAGTAAACTGCGTTCCATTAACCCATTGGGAATAAATTCCAGATTTATCTGGATCATCATAACTTGTACTTGCTCTTCTTGTAACAAGAATAAAAGCATGGCTTGTATTAACTGCTGTTGGAAGATTAACTGTTACAGTTTGCGCATTCATAGTTACCTCGCCACTTAGAGTATACCAATTAAGTCTTTGAGCAAAATTATGTGCATAAACAATTTGTCCGCCAAAGTCAAATTCAAGATTATGTGTTCCGGAAGTCAAAACCTTTGAAATTTCGCTGGAAGTTCCATTACAAAAATAGTTAGGGACAAACACTGTATCATTATCCAACCAAGTAAAGGGAATGGAAACATTTCCACATTTGATTGCCTGCAATTCAATATCCTTCCCAAAATGTGTTCCATTAACGGTCTTTATTGTTAAATCTGACTTCCCTGTCGTATTGAAATTAACAGTCCAATCTCCACCTACAACAGGGAAACTTTTTGGATTAAGAACTTGAATCGAAACATTGCCTGCCTGCGAAGAAAGCAAAGGAACCCAAAACACGAGAGATAAAACTAGCAAAATAGCAACCGCTCCAGCTACAGCTCCAAGCTTGTAAATTCCTCTTTTGTCCATTCTCTTTTATCCCTTATACTTTATTTAAACAAAGTTATACTAAATTGAATATTAACCAAAACCCTTGACAGAATAGACATAATCTTCTGCTTTAGATTTTGCAAGCAATATAATTCCAGCAACAGCCAAAACAACCCCCGTTATCACAAAGAAAATCGATAAATTAGTGGAAAGCCCTATTTCTGTAAAATCTTTTGATGCAATAATAAGATTAAATCCAATCATTAACAACCCTATCTCCCTCAGAAACTTCCCTCCAACAAAAATCAGAATTAATCCTATTATTATCGGACCCAAAATCCCCCCTAAAGAAACGAAAAGGTTACTAGTTACGTTTGAACATAAAATTTGAGTATCAGGAAAACCTCCACTATAAACAATTTCCCTTGAAGCGCAATCGTAGAGGTAAGAAACCATCAAATGCCCAAATTCGTGAATAACCACTGTCCCAATAAAAACAAGATTAATTAGCGCAAGAGTAAACACAAAATCTCTCAAAAAATTAAACAGATAATTTTTTTTCTTTCTCTTTTTGGATTTAACCGGCAGGGGATTATCCTTAAGATGCTTAATCATAAATATAAGGAACGCAAAAAGCAAAGCCGAATAAATTATACTAAATGGATAGAGTTCAACAACTTTTATCAAAACAAGTATTTGCAAAAGAATTGAAATTCCCGAATACAACATTCCAAAGATGCCTATAACTTTATACTCGTCATTTCTGAAAAGGAAGCTCAAAGACAAGAGCAATACAAAAAGGAAATACACCGAAACAAAAACATTAAGGAAAGACACATGCAAGAAAATAATTGCAAAGAACACAAGAAAATAAGAAAATGCAAAGAAAAATAATTTATTATTCTGATTCGAAATATTGTATATTATTGTAAATAAAAAAAATCCCTGGATAAGTAAAAGAAGAGAGTAGATTATTAAGAAATCTGAATTCGAATAAGTCAAAGCTCCAATAAACCAAAGCAAAGACAAAATAGAAATTATCAAATGAACGACGCCAATTAGAAAAGCAGGAATCATTGCCTTTTTCATGAATTCCTCTTCTGAATGTTTCATAAAGTAAAAAGTCAAGACTGAAAAAAATGCGAGAGATACAATCAATCCAAGTAAATATTCTATCATCATTTTAAATTGCGGGAGCAGTGCTTGCTCCAAATACGATATTCCCTGTACAATTTCCACCATTTCCTGGAGGGACAAAAATTCTCCAATAAGTCGTGTTTATTGCATCATTGGTTATATCGCTCTTCCTCTGATTTATTTGAAGATTTTCTACAGAATAGTTCCCAGAAAGATTTTGATAGTTGGATTCAAAAGTTGCATAATCTAAACTTCCCGGATTAGAGTTGGTCAAATTGTATCTTTCATATTGCAAAAGTATTCCCCCTCCAAGAGTGCAATTCATTGCATATCCATCTCCTGGATTCTGGGCATAACCATAAAGACTTAGGTTTATATCAACATTCCCATAGTTAGTAACATTTACTTCAACCTCATTTGAAACATTAAATGTATTAAGCAAACCATAGCCTATGCTGGAAACAACCCCTACCGAAAGTAAAGGATTTATTGTAGTTACTCCTGTCGCGTTTGAAGTCATCGACAAATTATCACTGGCCGAAAGCAAACAAGTCCAAGACCCATTATTTGCATAATACCAAACATCAAACCCACAAACAGCTTCACTTTCATTTCCGATAGGAACATAGCTGGAATTTGTAATGCAACTTGAATTAGTATAGTGGTTGTTATTGTCATCAGCTGCTCCTGGCCCTAAGCTTGAATCAAAAAATTCAGCAGTGATATTTGAAATAGGTCCTCCTTCAGGGTCTTCAACTAATGCTGTGCAATAAACCGTTTTTGTAGTTGCAGCAGTCAAATCTATTTGGTTTGCAGGAACCTTTATTGAATCATCAACATTAACGGAAGTTATGTTTGGAGGAGCATTAAGGGTTATGTTTGGAGCAATATCAAAACCTGCTCCGGTGACAACAACTGAAACATTTTCAGAATTATAATTATCTCCAGAGTTAAGAATTCTCAAATCAAGCGTGTCTCCAATATTGCAACCGTTCGAAAGCAACTCACAATCAATCATATAAGTGTTATTAACTCCAGAGTTCCCGGTCTGTCCAATTATATCTGTAATATTATCTGAACTTCCGTGAGAAGGATTCCAAAGAATAATAGTTCTTCCGTTGGCAGAGGTCCCATCAATGGCATTATTGGCCCTTCCAATAATGAAATGAGCCGCTGAAACCTGGCCGATATTGAGAAAAACAAGAAACGCCAAAATTCCTAAAAGAAAAAAATAATTTTTCATCTTAAGGAAGAATTAGAGTAGTGTTTCCAGAAGAATAAACTTCATAATTTATGCCCTCTTGGATATCAAAGTTTTTTCCGATTCCTCCGAAAACATTAGCATATCCCACTGTTTCACTATCATTCTGATATGACACTACTTCTATTTTAGGATTTAATTTGACAAGAGCTTCAACACTAAAAGGACTGCTCACATTTAGTGAAACAACATTTCTCCCTCCAACTAGTTGTATCCCGTTATTGTTTGAAGTCGAACTGGTCAAAAATATTGAAACTAAAAAGAACAAAAATGCAAAACTGAAAAGAAGAATTTTTTTACTTTTCATTTTCCCCTCCATTTAATTTTGAAATTTTTGAAGGCAAATGTTTAATCAGTTTGTAAAAGAATTTTTTCTCTTTCTCATCAAGTCCCTTATATTCTCCTCTTATTTCGGCATAGATTTCTGAAGCTCTTTCTTGTTTCTCATCAATTATCGCTTCTTCAACTTGCTCAAGAAGCTTTAACATATCCTTTCCTTTGTTTGAAAGATTTCTTCTTTTCAAAAGCATAAAATAGGTCATAAGGCCTATTATTATTACAACCCCTACAATTATTCCTCCATAAGTTGTAGTCTCTGAACTCATGTTAAGGAAATTTCCGGTTATAGCAGAACTTCCTGAAGTCGGACTTGAAAGTTTTATCATTGCGAGATTTGTTCCCTGCAAAGCAGACAAATCTTCCTGTCCTTCCACATAATATAAAATTCTTTTTGTATCGGTTCCAAAACTTAGAACAGGATCACTTTGAACCACATCAAAAGAACCTATTGGGACTGTAACTTCTGAAGAACTGGAAGCAACAGTTTTAGGAATTGTCTCTATAAAATAAGAGTTATCCATTCTTTCTACTTCTCCGGTTATAGACCTTGAAACAACAGAAATCTTCTGGGTAGTTCCATCAAGATAAACAACTTGTAATACATAATAATCATTATTTATTTTCATATTTGAACTCTTGATATAATCCAAAGTCTGTTTTACACTATCTGAAACCTCTCGGTCGCTCAAGGAGGAATTATATTCTAGAAGTGCCTTGGTAATATCATTATCTGAAGGGGTGTAAACATCAGACGTGTGATCCAGAATTGTCAGGTCTTCGGGAATCTGTTTCTTTGCAACATCTAGTTTAACGCTTAAACCATTTAATTGAGCCGAAAGTTCTTGGCTCGTTAAATCTTGGAGTTTTAGTGCCTGGGCTGTTCTTTCAATTCCCTGAATCTGAGAAACAACATTGTCTAACTGAGACTTAAATCCTAAATCTGTAAACAATTGTTGCTCTTCTTGTCCTTTAGAACTTAGAGAATCTTTAATCTGATTAATATTAGAAATAACCGAATCTGCAGAAACAAGGAAATTCTCAACTTGCCCTACCAACTGAGGAGATAATCCTGTAGTTGTATTAGAAATATTATCTCTCAAGGAAGTTGATGTAACTTCCTTAGATAAGTCTGCAATATTTCCTGCCTGGTCCACAGCCGCAACTCTGT
>CAZKAU010000017.1:0-9904 GCA_964551065.1 Candidatus Woesearchaeota archaeon
AGAGTACAACTTCCCTCCTTTCTATGTGGGGAATATTCCAGGAACTGTTTTGCCCATAATTGTAAAGCCAGTAATTGATGTTTACCTTGACTTATATGGGGTGCCTAAAGTAAATATGTCTGCAAGAGAAAAATCTACTTTTGATTCCGAACTTTATTTTTCTTGGGGAAAATGGGGAATAGATAAGAAATTTTCTTCAGACTTTATCCATTCCCCTTTCAATGGAGATATTTTAAAAAATTCAAATTCTGTGGCAGTTTTAACAATAGAACCTAAATTTTTACTTTACGGATTAGCCGGACCTTATGCTCAATTTAAGGGTGCTGCAAACTTTCAGGGATCAGATAAGAAATGGTTCTTTACAGATGAATTTCAAACAGTCTTAGGTTTTGATGCATCTGTTATAAGCAAGAAGATTCAAGACATCAATACCATAGTATTTAGAACAGGTAAGATTCTGGCTCAAGGAAATTTTGAAACCCCTAAAAACTTGGCTAAGAAACAAGAAACTAAGTCTCAACAAACAAACTCTGCCGAAAAGCAAAATCCGGCAGCAACACCACAGGTCCCAAACACAATAAAAGATTATTTTCTGAAAGGGAAGGAACTTGAGGGACTTGAGATAATAAAGAATTACGATCCTAGAAATTATTCTCAGTCTTGGTTTTATATCCCTCCTTCTAGAGATAACGAAAATCCCATAATCAAATTTCCAATAGATCTCCCCTATATTTTTAATCCCCGACAAATGGCTAAGTATTCCATAGAACAGCCTTACATGGAAAAAGTTAAAGAAATGGGATTTTCGGTTTACTCTCTTGCAGGGGGCGGGAAAGAGTGGATTGATCAGCTGGTTGCAAGATTCGGAAACCAGAGGGATGAATGGTATTTCCTCGAGAGCAATAAAATAGACTCAGCAATACTTATTTTAGATAAGAATACTTCTTCAATTCTGGTTCCTCAAGACTCCTCACAACCCGAATACAAAATAAGATTAGTAAATCTTATCTATAATTATCAAAAACGTATCGGAGGAGAAGTGTATGAATTGAGAAATAATGACTGGAATACAATCAATCTCAATGACTTGGAACAGGCATTTAAATCAGCAAACAAATAATTTATAAACCCTAATTTTTAAATAATACTACTCCTTCTTGGATATTATAACTTAGACGGAGCTGAATAAGATGATATTTGTAATAAAAGTAACAACAAATAAGGAAGGAAGCGCAGTAGATATGATTACTGATAAGATTCAAAAAAAGAACCTTAATGTCTATGCAGTTCTTCAGCCTTATGGACTCAGAGGTTATATTCTTCTTGAAGCTGAAGATAGGGAATCTGCAGAGGAAGCAGTCTATAACCTACCTTATGTTAAAGGGATAATCGGAAAGACACTGGGCTACGATGAAATCAAAAACATGGTGGAAACTGCAGCTGCTCCTGTTACAATCAAGGAAGGAGATATTGTTGAAATAATCTCAGAACCTTTTAAGAAAGAAAAAGCGAAAGTTTTAAGAGTTGATGAACAGAAAGGTGATGTTGTCGTTAGTTTGCTGGGTGCTTTGGTTCAGTTGCCAGTTACAATAAAGATTGACAATGTAAGAGCAATAAGCAGAGACGAACAGGAGGAAGAAACAGATGGATATTAAGTTAATTGTTGACGCAGGTGCAATGAAACCCGGTCCAGCGTTGAGTCAAAAGCTTGGACCTGCAGGAGTTAATGTTAATCAGGTTATTACAAAAGTTAACGATGCCACAAAAGCATTCAAAGGAATGAAAGTTCCGGTCACTGTTGAAGTTGATATGGATACCAAAGAATTGACTGTGGTTGTATCCTCACCTCCAGCTTCAGAACTTTTGAAGAAAGCAGTTAATGCTGAAAAAGGTTCAGGCGCTGCTTCAAAGGTTAAGGTTGGAAACCTTTCCATAGAAGAAATAATCTCAATAGCTAGAACAAAACACCCTAATCTTTTGGCTAGAACCTTGAAATCTGCAGTTAAGGCAATTGTCGGAACTTGCGTGAGTCTTGGAATCCTTATTGAAAGCAAATCTCCTGCAGAAGTTCAGCAGGAAATTGATGATGGAAAATATGACTCTGAAATTAATTCTGAAAAGACAGAGCCTTCTCAGGACAAAAAGTCTGAACTTGACAGATACTTCTTAGATTTGAAGACTGGTCAGGATAGAATGATCAAACAGGAAGAAGCTGCTAAAGCAGTTGCTCAGGAAAACGTTGCCAAGGCAACAGCTAAGGCTGCAGCCGCTCCGGCAAAGGCTCCTGCAAAAGGTGCTGGAGTTAAGAAAGCCAAAAAGTAAAGCTTTAAATTTTTGGTCTGACTGATTAAAACACGGGGATATGGGGTAGCCTGGTAGCCTTTCAGGTTTGGGACCTGACGACCCCGGTTCAAATCCGGGTATCCCCATTGATAAGAAACTTTAAAAACCAAATTTATACCTATTAATCATACAAAATGGCTACAAAAACAAAGAAAGCAAAAGCCTCCGGAAAGTTCGGAGCTAGATATGGAAGAAGAGTAAGAGAGAAATTCTCAGCTGTAGAATCAAAACAGAGAGTTAAACAGAAATGCCCTTATTGCCAGAAAGAAGGAGTAAAGAGACTTTCTAAAGGAATATGGGAATGTTCAAAGTGCGGCAAGAAATTTGCTTCAGATGTTTACTACTTAAATTAAGGTTAAACTTATAAACAAAAAATTACAACTAATACAATGGCAACATACAAATGTTTCAAGTGCGGAAAGACAATAAAGAATACTGAACTCGAAAAGAGATTCGTCTGCCCTAAATGCGGAAGCAAAATTTTTTACAAGCCAAGAACAGTCGTTAAGAAAATAAAGGCTATTTAATTCTCATGGAAAATCACAATGATGAAGAACTTCAGGAAATGCAGGTCCTGGACCAAAATCTTCACAATGTTCTCTTACAAAAACAATCTTTTGAATTGGAACTTTCTGAAACAAAAGCTGCATCAAAAGAAATAGCAAAATCCGGAGATGTCTATAAGCTAATAGGAGACCTTTTGATTAAAAGAGAAAAATCTCAGGCAAAAGAAGAGCTTGAAAACAAGGAAAAGATTTTGGAGTTGAGAATTAAGTCTGTTGAGAAGCAACAAGATGCTCTCGAAAAAAGATTGGAAGAGCTCAGAAAAAAACTTTCGGACTCAAACTCTGCAAAATAGTTACGAAATCTTTATAAATCTGGGCTATATACCCATACTATGGTTTTTGATAAATTGAGGAAATCTATCTCGGGAAAACAGCAAAGTGAGGCTGAAGATGATTACGTTGAGATTGATTTAAATCAGGGAAAAGAGGATCACAAGGTTATTGTAAAGCTTTTTGTATTAAAACAATACGATGATGTTAACAAAGTTCTTAACGCCTTAAGAGAAGGCTACACAATTGCAGTTATTGAAACTAAACTTCTTAGACAAAAAGATCCAATAGAACTTAAGAGAGTTATTTCAAAAGTTAAAAAGACTGTTGATGCTCTTGAAGGAAGCATTGTAGGTTTCAGGGAGAACATTGTCATCGCTACTCCTTCTTTCGCAAAAGTCGATAGAGATGCAGATGCTCCTACTGAAGACAAGAAGAATAAAATTGAAGAATATTAGTTCCCCTATTAATATAAGTCATTCTAAAATTAGCTTCCCCATGTCTTTTTTCAGATTCTGGATAATATACAATCCACAACAGAAATGTTTTTAAGCAGCGTAACCCCTCTGAAATTACAATGAATTCAAATTCAAAAACATTCGCAATGTTTGTATCAAGCGTTTTGCTTCTTGCAATGCTTGTGTCAAGTGTGGGCGCTTTGAGTCTTAATTCAGTATCTGGGTTAACATTCACACGTGTTGGCCAATCTCAAAATTTAACAGTTTCTAGTGCTTCAACTTCAGAAAACTTTAATGTTACTAGTTATCAGATTGTTAATACAAATAGCAACCTTGCTTTTACTATTTCGCCTTTAGGAACCTTAAACGGCACACATGAGGCTATTTTTAATGTTACTCTTACCTCTGCTAGTGATTTCTCTGCAGGAGATTCCGCATACGGAACATTTAATGTGAATGTCACTTCCACTGGCGGAAACGAATCGACTAATGGAACGGCTTCTGTAAGTTACATAAAATCATTCTGTCAAAATGGAGATGTAGGAAACGGAAAACTTGACAATCAAAATCTCACCATGGATGTTATAAGTATAACAAACGATGGGGAGGGTAGTGACAATCAATGGTATCCTCTTGATACAATAAGCGTTAAGGTAAAGGTTTACAATCACAACCCAGACGAAGATGTAAATGGGGTTTTGCAATTAGGACTTTACAAAGAAGGACATAACAGTAATCTAGCAGGAGATTTAAAATGGGTTCAAGATAGTGATCAGGTTTATGTTACAATTCCAAGCGATGGAAGTGAAACTTATACTTTTGAATTCAAGGTAAATCCAGATGCAGATACTGGAAGTTACAGATTGATGTTAAAATCTTACTCTGATGATGTGGGAGAGAACAAATTATGCCTAGATCATTCTTCAGGATTGTCAAACAATTATTATGATAGTATAACTATTAAGAAAGAAACTTCATCCTCAAAGATGGTTGTAATTGATACATCTGCTCTTCCCTCTGTTACAACTGCATCATGTGCACAGCAAACAACAATAACCCCAACAGTGTATAACATAGGAACTTCCGACTTCAAGGATCAGTTCTTTGTTACCTTAAACATTCCTGCGTTGGGAATAAAGATAAACAGGACAGTTTACGGAACTCTTAACTCAGGAGACAGTGCACAGGTTCCCTTAACCTTCAACATCCCAAGAAATGCTGATCAGACATCATACCCTGTTTATATGAACATTTACTATGGATACAATCAGGGAAACGGAGCTTATTTGAATGATTATAGATATGTTTCTTCAAACTCTTTCAATACTGTTTTAGCGGTAAGCGGAAATTGTGTTTATGCAACACCTGCAACAACACAAATTGAGGCACAACTTCAGTCCGGTGGAAAAGCAGGAGAACCTCTTGTAATCCAGGCAACAGTTACAAATACAGGAAACAAGACAGTATCTTACAATTTTGGGGCTGAAGGGTATTCCTCTTGGTCCACTTTATCAGACATAAGTCCAATGAACGTAACATTAATTCCTGGACAATCTCAGACTGTTATTATGAACATGAATGTTAACAAAGATGCAACAGGCGGAGATAAACAGTTTTACCTTGATGTTTACTCAAATGGATACTTAATAACACAACAGCCTCTTTCACTTACTGTAACTCCAAGATTCAGCTTAGCTAGTATTACTGGTGGAGTGATAAGTGGAGATAGCCTCGCATTATGGACATTCAATATTGTCTTAGTTGTTGCAATAATTGTTATCTTAGTGATTGTTCTTAGAAAAAGAAGAACTGCTTAATTTTATTTTTTCCTAAAAATCCTCTTGTAAAATTCCTTTAGTCTTCCTGTTTTATTTTCTAATTTTATTATGGAAAATCCTATAAAAAATCCAATGACTGCTCCGGCAATAACATCACTAAGGAAATGAACTCCAAAATAGATTCTTGAAAGTCCAACCAAAACTGAAAAAACTACCCATAGATATCTGAATCTTGGGAAAAATTTCCAAACTAAAGGAATAGTACAAAATACCAAGGCAGTATCAAAAGAAGGAAATGAAAAGTCCCAGGTATGATAACTTAGTTTGTCTGTAACACCGTGTAAAAGAGGAACAATCCCCTGGGCAAAAGGCCTTTGTCTTTGCACAGAATATTTCAGGAAGAAAACTGCAAAACCTGTAGACAGGACCGTAAGCCATAAGGGAAAAATCCACTCTCTCTTCTTTGAGCTAAAAACAAGAAATAGGGTAAGCAAAGCCACAAGAGCAATTTCATTATCGATAAAACCAACTCCTAAAAAGAATTGATTTAAGGCAGGAAATCTCAAGGAAGCGAAAAAGCGAGATATAGATGGATCAAAATAAAGGCTTGTTAAAAAAACGATCAACACAAAAACACCTCCTAATAAAATCACTTTCTTTTTCATAACGACATTAAAAACAAATTATTTAAATAGATTCTCCTTAAGGCAAACATGCCCAGAAAGAAAAAGAAAGCAACAAATTTAAAATTTCTCAGCCCATTAATAAGATATTCTATAGTAGTTTTGCTTGCTTTATTTAACTTAGCAATTTTCAGCTCAATTTTCACTCCCTTAACTGTTTATACAGTATACTGGATTTTGAAACTTTTCTTTAGTACGGCCTTAAGTGCAACGACAATCATAATCAATGGAAGAATCCCTATAGAACTAATTGAAGCATGTATAGCTTCAGCCGCATATTATTTGTTATTCGCATTCAACATGTCCGTTCCTAATGTAAACATAAAAAAGAGACTCTTAATGATCCTCTCTTCTTCTCTTTCTTTATTAATTCTAAATATCCTTAGAATTCTTATCCTAACAATTATCTATGTGTCCGGAGCTTCTAGTTTTGTATTTATCCACAAGTTATTCTGGTATGCTCTGAGCACAATATTCGTTTTGGGAATTTGGTTTGCAGAAGTAAAGATTTTCAAGATAAAAGACATACCCTTTTACTCTGATTTGAAGTTTCTTTCCCAAAAACTGAGGAAGTCTAAAAGATGATATCTTTTCTTTCCGGAATAATTCCCGCCCTCTTAGAGGTAATAAATAAACTTGGATATTTTGGAATTTTCATTGGAATGACTATTGAAAGTTCTTTCTTTCCATTTCCAAGTGAGGTGATTCTTATTCCTGCAGGGGCCCTTATATCTCAAGGAAAAATGAGTTTAGGTTTAGTATTTGCAACTGCCATCATAGGAAGTCTTCTGGGGGCCACAATAAATTATTTTATAGCATTACATCTGGGAAGGAGAGCTATAGAGAAACTTGTTTCAAAATATGGGAAAGTTATTTTTTTGAGCAGAAATGAGCTTGATAAAACAGACAGATATTTCCAGAAGCACGGCCAGATAACAACATTTATTGGCAGACTTCTTCCAGGAATAAGGCAATTAATTTCCTTACCTGCAGGATTCTCAAAGATGAATTTTACCAAGTTTGCTTTATTTACTTCTCTTGGAGCAGGGATATGGAGCTTCATTTTAATCTTAACAGGATGGCTGGCAGATAGAAATCAAACTTGGCTCTCCCAACACCCTACTGCAACAACTTTGATAATAGTTGCTTTTATGGGAATCTTAATTACAGGTTACATCTGGTTCATGAAAAAGAAATCTAAGAAAGCTGAGTAACGTTTTCATAATAAGCTATAGAGTCAGTTAAGAATCTCTCCGTTGCAGGAAGAATATCACAATGATTTACGTTAATTTGATAACATCCGAGAGCTGTTTCTTCAATGCTAGTTTCATTTGAAACAGATATATTCACATAAACATATCTATGCAAAGGATCACATGTTGCATTAGGATCTCTTACAACATTAACTCCAAGATATTTGTAAACATTAAGCCAATTTGCAATTGCAACAGTCCCATCTCCTCCACATATGATATCGCTATTGTAATTTATGGCCATATTTCTCATAAAAATTATAGAGCCATTAAATGGAACTTCACTTTCCAATTTTCTTGGATCATTTCTGAAGAAAACATTAAAATGATAATAAGAGCCATTGTAAATTATGGGGATTCTTGCGTGATACAAGGTTAAGGTTCCCTCCTTTTGCATATCATAAGTTATTCCTTTGGAAGTAAAACTCTTTACATTGTTTGAGAATATCAAATATCCGATAAATGATGCAAGTAATAGCAGAAGAACCACTCCGAAAATAAACAAAATTTTCCTCTCTGACTGAAGTTGTTTTTTATTCGGTTTCTCCTTTTCTTCTTTTTCCTCCTCTTTTTCCAACTTTTCGTTCATATCTTCTATTATTTCTTCCCTAACTTCCTCTTTCTTTTCCTGCTTTTTAGCATCCTGTTTCTTTACAGAATTCTTTTTTGAAGATTTTTTTTCACTCATTTTTTAACACCAAGTATTTTGAATAAAACATCATCAATAAGTTTGATTAAACTATCTCCTTGTCCAGATATGTAAATACAATTTTGATTTTGTCTTACTCCAGAAGTTCCGTTTTCAATGATTATAAAGTTATCTGCACAACTTGCAGTTATTGTCTGGTTCACCGAATTACTACATATCATTCCTGGAGGACAAGCTTCTTGAAGATTTCCTGCGAGATTTTTCATATTTATCCGCACTTCAGAGTCTGCATTTAAATTTTCTCCCGAATAGAGATAAAGAGTTCTATTTTCAAAACTGGACAAATCTAAGGTGAGATTATCCAAGGAACTATTTATCTCTGAGGGATTATAGGTGAAAACAAATCTCCCTTTATTAGTGTTTAAAACCCAATAGTTGTTCTGCTGAGAGAATACAAATCCATTGTATTTTACAGTCTGATTTGCATTGCCTGTAGTGGTCCCGCCAGAGATTATAAAATTTTGAAACGCAAAACCCAATGTACTAAGAATCATAACAAAAATAAGAATGCCTCCAACAACAATTTGATTTCTCTTCCTTTTCTTCTCTTCCTCGTGTTTTGACACTATCTTTCTCATCTTATCATTTAAAATTTAACATTTATAACTTTATCGTTTGAAATTAATCCAATACAGCTATCGCCAATCAGTGAAAATAAAAAAAGAAAAAGAAAAATAAAAAATTAAACTACCTATTCTTAACTGCTTACTGTTGTAACAGTGCTAGTTGCGGTTGTTCCTTTATACTTCTTACCAGCTGACAAGTCAAGGTTTGGTGTTGATGTAAGGTATGTTGCAGCCTTTGCAGTATCTGCAGCATTGTAACCAGCAACAAGAACAGCCAATCCGCTTGTAACGGAGCTAGATCCAAAGCTTTGTATTAAGAACTCACCATCGCCAACACCTGTTGCAGTCTGCCAAGCATCTGTACACATTGGCTGAGAGCTTCCAAGAAGTGTTGCTGCAACTGTGTTTACACAGCTACCACCAACTACTATCAAGTTCTTTGTAGCGACACTTGAAACTTGGTTATCTGTTACGATAACGTTTCCAAGGTCAGCTCCAGAACCGGAAACTGCACTTGCTGCAGCGAAAAGAACATCCAAATACATCTGAGATGCAGGGTAAGAAATTGTTTCCCTACCGTTTTGGTTTGTTCTAGACTCTGAAACCAAGAATGTACCATACTGATCTACAGCCTGTTGTTCGTAAGAGTCAGATGTAAGTGAAAGGAATCCTGAGTTTGTTCCACTCATAACTGGTTGTGTAACCGACATATCCTTTCCTGAGTTTGCGCTAGTCATTGGAACGACAATATAATCTCCTTGGGAGGCGTCATTCCATTTCTTAGGCTCAGCAAATAATATTGCAGGTCCTACACCGAAACTTACTTCGGAACCACTAACATTAACACCTGTAATCTTGGAAGTATCACTTCCTGCATCTGCAAGAGTCCAATTAAGACCGTTTGCATATACATATGGAGCCAAAGTTGCATTAACTGCTGTTCCTGTAGTGTCTAAAGTAGTCTTTCCGTTAGGGAAGATTACAGCATCCGCGTTTGGAACTGTAGTATTTTGCAAGAATGCAATCCATCCACCGTCAGCCAATTTTATTCTTGGGAATACGGTTAGGGTATTAGCACCACTCCATGTGATATTAACATGGGTTCCTGCACCGTCAGCCTTTATTGTGTATCCTGTACCTCCAAACATGTTAACGCCTGTTTTTGAGTAGACATCACTGCTGTTAGTTAAGGTAACATCAAAGGACTGACCACTTATCACATCTGTCAAGGTAACTGTTCCAGTCTGAGCGTTATCAATACTGATATCTGAAACTTCA
>CAZKAU010000018.1:0-3710 GCA_964551065.1 Candidatus Woesearchaeota archaeon
TTTTCATGAAGGGAATAAGGCATTCTGAAAAGGTGTCTTGGAGAAACCAAAATCAAATCAGGCATGACCTCCTCTGAAGCCTGAAAATCTTTGATGTACTTGCTTGGTCGTGATAATTCCGTTATCTTATCTATAAGCTCTTTTTTTGTGGATTCCATAATAAATTCGACTATAATTCTTGCCCATTGAGGAAACATATCTGAAGTTTCTAAACCGTTTATGTTTTTAGGGATGGCTTTCCAGGGAATTATTAAATGGAAGCCTTTGCTCCCAGAAAATTTTACCCCTACATTCAAAACTCCATAAAATTGCAAAAACTTCAATATTACCTGTGCTGAAATTTTACTGTAATCAATATACTTACTGTCTATGTCGATGAGCAAATCCCATCCAATTCTTAGTTTATCGAGTTGTTTTGGCTGCATCCCTGTTTCAATTTCCAAGGGGTTTTTCCAGAGTTCTTCAGAACAATGAAATGATGTTGCTCCCTTCTTCACAAGTTCAAAGACATCACTTTCATACTCAAGAGTGTCTGGCCTCTTTCCAAAGCCATTAAAATATCTGGGAACCACTTCCCTGTTCCTTGAAAATTTGACAATTGCTCTTTGAATCTCGGGTTTTGAGTAGTATAAACTGGTCATGCTACGAATCTTTTTTTCACGAGAATCATGTATTGATGACATGGAAAAATAGGGCAGGAAATATTTATATAATTACCCTGTTGTTAAAAACAACAATGCTTAAAAGGGGAATGCCTTAATATAGAATATGCTATTGAAATTAGACAGTCCTGTCGCAATGGTCAAGGCTATTGATGTGATTTCTGAGCTCGTAACAGAGGTGAGAATGAAAGTAAGTCCTGAAGGGGTAAGCATTACAGCTATAGATCCTGCAAATGTTGCAATGGTTAAATTTTCTATCCCAAAATCCTCTTTTTCACAGTTTGAGTCAGGTCCTGAAGTTTTAGGAATCAATCTTGATAGTTTAAAACGAATTTTGAAAAGATGTGGAAACGGGAGCACTTTGATTCTTGAAAGAAAGGCAAATATGTTGCAAATCCAGATTCAAGACAGAATTAAAAGAAATTTTACATTAAACCTTATAGAAATTGAAAGAGAGGATAAAGACCTTCCAAATTTGAAGTTTAGTACAGCCGTAAAACTTAGTTCCCTGGATTTTATAGATTCTGTTGAAGATTGTGCAGTTGTTGCAGATGCATGTTCTTTTGTGATAAAAGACGGAAACTTTGTAATTGAATCAAGAGGTATGAATTCTGCGAGGTCTGAGTTCTCCGGAGATGAAGCAGAAATAACAACAGAAGTTCCAGCCTGTAAATCGAGATACAGTTTGGAATATTTAAGAAAATTCAATAAAGGTGCAAAACTTTCTGAAAAAACAATTTTGAAATTTTCTGATGACCATCCCTTGAGAATGGATTTGAAAGCTCCTGAATTTGACTTAAGTTTTATTCTTGCTCCAAGAGTTGAGACTGTTGATTAGATTTATTTTAATCCCAACATTTGAGAGCATATGCTGAAACCCCATTGTTCTCCGAAAATCCTATAGCCCAGATTATTTGCCCATAATTGAAACAAGGAGTCTGATTCTTCAGAATTTTCCTGAATTCTCTGTTCCCTTAGATAAATTAGAACATTAAGAGATTCGGAATATTTTTTATCTGTATAAAGGTTGTGAACCTCGGACCATAAATCAGAAGTTGATAAAGATTCTAAACCCTTGGGGCCCATTGATTCTATAAGGAGCAGGGGTATTAAAATGTGTCGGAACATGGACAAATTTATAAGTATTAATTCTATTTAGATATCATGAAAAGAGGGCAGGTGACGATTTTTATAATTCTTGGAATTGTAATTGTTGGAGGAGTTTCACTTTCGATTTTGCTCCTTTCCGGGAAGTTGCCCTCAATAGGAAAATCCTCTTCTCAAAATCCTGAAAGTTATTTGGCTTCATGCCTTAGAGATAATTTAACCGGGGGTATTAGAGATCTTGCAATCCATGGGGGATCTTTGAATGATTCTCTCAATATAAGTTTTAAACTTACTGATGAAAAAAATCCTGTGGAGGTAGATTATTTGTGTTATACTTATCTTGACGGTCCGGCTTGTATTATGCAACAATCTTCAATACCTGAAATGTTTAATAAAAATCTTGAGGATTATTCCTCAGATCAGGTCAAAAGCTGTTTTGATGCCTTGATTTCAAATCTTAAGAGTCAAGGTTATGGCGTTAATGCCAACTACCATAATTTTTACATTGAACTGGGGCCAGGTAAATTATCTCTTACTATAAATGCAGATGTTACCGTTTCAAAAGGAGAGAGCAGTTCCAGATACCAAAACTTTACAATTCAGGTTCCAACGCAGATTTATGACACTCTTCTTGTGGCTCAAGATATTGCAAATTCTGAATCTTTAAGATGTGGTTTCAGCCAGTATCAACTTTATGCATATCCTAATTTTAATATAAATCGATATTACATTTCTGTGCAGAATCCAATAACTAACCCGATTATCAATCTGACAGGATCTGAATTTGACATAAGTCCTACAGAAAATTTTGGTTCAAGAATTTACACTATCCAAAATTTAGAAAGCAATGAAAATTTTAGATTTGCTGTAAGGGGGTGTGTAATGCCTCAGATTTAAAATGATTAAGAGACTTGAAAAAAATAAGAAGGAATCCTATTTAATCTTGATTGTTTTAGTGCAGATTTTTTTAATGATGATGTTTACTCCTGCAAATACTTATTCAGTTAGCAAATCTAATTCTTATTTTAGAAATCCCTCGGTTAGTGGCGACTCTTCTTTTCTATCAAATATTTTATCAAAAGGGCTTAATATTCTTATAGGATTTCTCACCATAAAACAGATAGGTTTTGTTTCTGCTAGTTCATTTACCGATGCTTATCCCTGGTGTTGTACCCAAACTCCAAATGGGGGGATTTGCCAGCCAATACCTGCAACATATGATAAAAATTTATGTTCTGATGAAAACCGACAGGAAAAATCTTGTGCAGATACAACTCAATGTCAATCAGGGCTATGCATAGATCAAACTCATTACACTTGTTCTCCAAATACTCCAAAGTCTGTTTGTGAAAATTCGGGAGGTACCTGGGAAAATGTAGCTCTGACAGATGAACCTCTTTGCTCAACAGGATGCTGCAGTTTAAGCGGAGGAGCAAGGAAAGAATATACCACTAAGATTCAATGTGATGCGTCTGGAGGAAACTTTGATGTAAATACCCCCAGAGCCTCATGTGTTGTCCTAACTCAAGAAGAGGGTGCTTGTATTCAAGGAAGTCAATGTATATTCACAACTCAAGAAAATTGCCTTGGAAACATAAAAGGGAACTTTTATTCAGGAATTCTTTGTACAAATCCGCAACTTAATACTGGATGCACTCCAACAGAAAATACAATGTGTGGAAGTGATGGAAATGTTTATTTTGTGGATAACTGTAGTCAACAAGCTAATATTTATGATAAAAGTAAATTTTACGATCCCTCTAATCCTTCAACTGTCGATTATTGGAGTAAAGTGCAAAGCCCCACTTGTGATCCCTCTCATCCTAATTCTTGCGGCGAGTGTTCTCCTTTGCAAAGCAGATGTGCTCCAACAACTTCTAATGGCCAAGTAGATTCAGGAAATTATTATTGTAAATCTACAATGTGTGATATAAGTAATGA
>CAZKAU010000018.1:3810-9354 GCA_964551065.1 Candidatus Woesearchaeota archaeon
ATCAAGCTTCTGTAACAGCAGACAATAAGAATCTCTGTGAATCAGGAAATGGAGATATTGGAAAAGATTGTAGGCTTATAACTATAGATCTGGGAGCAAGCACAAGCACAGATGTCTCTTCAAAAGGAGACTACTTCAAATTTGATGTTTGTGTTCCAAAATATACTATCGGATTTGACCTTGCAGGAATAAGCCAAGCAAATACTCAAAAATCTGATGCTGCATGTAGCGCGGGAACTGTCCCATGTGTAACAACGTGGGTAAGGGGATTAATCAAGTGGAATTGTAAGGCAAATTGCAATTGTCTTAACCAAGGCTTTGTAGATCAAATGAATAGCCTTTGCACTTCTCTTGGAGACTGTGGAGGCTATATCAGTATTGATGGAAATTATACCAAAAATTTTGAAAGTCCAAAGACTACCGGAAGCAGGCCCGGATTTTTTTCAGGAGGAGATGATTATTCTCCTTACAGCGGAACGGGAGATTTGAGTGGAGGAGATTCTGGAGAAAAAACGAGGATAAAGAATTTGTTAGATGGATTTAGGGCAGGTAATACTCTTGGAGTTGTTCCTAGCTTTTTCTCATCACAAGATACCGGAAGAGCAGGAGGAGATGCACTTACCTTGGCTTTAGGAGGTCAAGATGTTCCTGATTTAAGCACTCTTATTTCAACAGTGGTTGGTTCAGGTATCACCGTTGTGGGTTATTTTGTTGTAGTGGCCATAACACAATCCTGGAACCCTATAGGGTGGGGGATGTTAATTGTTGGAGCCATAGCGGCGGCAGTAGCAGGTGCCTTAAGTTGGATAGGCATTGGAAAAACAAAACAGATAAAGGTTACTTTTACTTGTAAACCTTGGCAACCTCCGTCTGGAGGAGACTATTGTTCTTTGTGTAACCAAAATACAGATGGTACTATTTGTACACAGTATAAGTGTGAATCTCTCGGAGCTGCATGTCATTTAGAAAGTAATGTTTATGCCTCAGAAGACCCTCTTTGTGTTGCAAGTGTAAATCTTGGAGTCGCCCCCACATTGAATTATGTTTCACAGAGTGTAACAAAAGGATATGTTGTTCAAGAGAATCAAGATAAAAGTGGAATGAAAATTATTGATACTCAGACAAGTGATGGATGTCTTCCTGAACTTACAACATTAAATATCAGCCTAAAGACCACCTCTGATTCATCCAAGGCAAACCCTGAGGGAACTTACACTCAATGTGTCTGGTTCCTTGTTCCAGATGATAATTCTCCTCCAAGCAATACTAATAATTTTGCTCTTGAAGGTAGCTCTCTTTATATGAAACAAACAAATCATATGTCCCTAGAACATACTTTTGTAAATTTCCCATTACCTCAAGTTGCTAATTTACCTTCCTCAGATATTTGGGGGAACACTCCTGGAGACCGGAAAGGAAATTTCACCATTTACATGAGATGCAAGGATGATTGGGGAAATAACAATATAGATCCTTATCCAATACATATGTGTCTGAAGGAAGGACCCTTGGTAACCCCTACACAAATAACAAGTTTTTACCCTCTGAATAATAGCTTTTTAGCTTATAATTCTGCAAATGAAACTGTAGAAATAAAAATGGATAAGCCTGCAGACTGTGCCTACAATATTGGAAGTGATACTTCCTATGATCAAATGAGTCCTATGCTTTGCAGCTATGATGAAGCTTCTAAGGGATTGGGAGGAACATGTGACGCTCAAATATCTGGTTTGATAAATGATGAAAATGACATTTATATAAAATGTAAGGACCAGCCTTGGATATCTGAAGAAGGATATCCCGGACCATATACCGAAGTAGATAGAAACGTTAATCCCGTGGGATTCCTTTATGTTTTGAAGAAGACAAAAAATCCTTTAATCATTTCTTCAGTTTCGTTGATTAAGGATGGATATGATACCAGTTTAGAAAATAGCACCTTACAGAGTCCCGCAATAATCCAAAGTGGTTCATCCTTGACCTCCTTACAACTTAGCATAGATACTACCGGAGGATCTTATGGAGGAAAAGCGGTATGCCAATATGCATTTAAACAACCATCCAGCGGAGGGGATACCTTCATCTCTGATTACTCTGCAATGTACGATCCTTCATTGGGGCCAACGACACACACTCAATCATTTAATTTGAATTCTGGCTTAAAAGATATTTCAATAAATTGTACAGATGCCTCTGGAAATCCCGCGCAGACTGAAGCAATATTTTTGATTAAAACTGACACAACCCCTCCAGTAGCTGTAAGAGCTTATAAGGATGGCGGAAGTCTAAAAATTATTACTAATGAGGAAGCAAAATGTTATTACAGTACAATTGGATGTAGTTTTGCCACGGATGGAAACAATTCCATTTCCATGGATAACCTATTTTCAACAACCCATTCAACAGCTTGGACTCCCGGAATAACTTACAATATAAAATGTACAGACCTTTATGGGAACACTAATCCCGGATGTGCAATTATACTTGCACCAACATTTTAATCGAGTTTAAACAAAGAATTTTTAAATAAGAATATCATCTAAAGGCTATGAAAGGGAGAGGGAGTAATTCTGTAAATAATTTGCGATTCTCGAGGAAAGGACAGGTTACAATTTTTATTATCTTGGGGATAATTATTGTTGCAGGTGCTGTTCTTTTTTACACATTTTACCCTCAAATAAAATCCTCAGTCACTAGTTCAAACGACCCTAGGGCTTTTGTCCAATCTTGCATACAGGATAAGGTAAATGAAGTTGTTGGGAATATTTCCGAGCATGGAGGAAGTGTGAATCCTTCTTTCTATTATAACTATGAGGGGACTCCTGTAGAATATCTTTGTTATACTAATGAATATTACAAAACATGTACGGTCCAGCAACCATTTTTGAAAACACATATAGAAAAGGAAATAGAGACAAATATTGCCAGCACTGTTAGCACTTGTCTTGATGAAATGAAGAAAAGTTTTGAAGCAAAAGGATATAAGGTAAGACTGGTGAAGGGAAATATTACGGCAGAGCTTTTACCTCAAATAATTGCAATAACAATTAATAGCGATTTGACACTGACAAAAGGCAATAGCCAGAATTACAAAAAATTCAGTATAGTCGTGAATAACAATCTTTATGAATTGGTAAGCATTGCTGATAGCATCCTTCAATGGGAAGCGACTTATGGAGATGCTGAGACGACAGTTTACATGAGTTATTATCATGACCTTGAAATTCAAAAGAAAAAGCAGAGTGATGGGACAACAGTTTACATCCTTACAGACCTAAACAATAACAATATGTTTGAGTTTGCATCCAGAAGTATGGCTTGGGCACCTGGATACGGATTTAACCAGACAGTATAAAGATGAAAAGAGTGAGATTAACAACTTTAGTTTTAGCATTATTAGTTGTGACTGTATTTGTATTTCAAATTTCCAGTGCTTCTGCAGTTCAGACTTATTGTGCAAGATTAACAACATATGGTGCTGCTTGCCAAAATGTTCCTTTTTCTCAAGTAGATAAATCGCAGCCTTACTCTGCAACTTCTTGTGACGCAACAACCTATTGCAAGTCAGGGACTTGTGTTGATACTTCTACAGGGAACTGTCTTCCCAATGTTCCTGCAGCAAAATGTGATCCTTCTTCTGGAGGTGTATGGTATGACGCAACTCCAAGCGAGGTTCCTTTATGTCAACAGGGTTGTTGTTTTGTAGGAGATCAAGCTGCATTTGTTACACAGACCCGATGTCAGCAACTAGGGACATTGTATTCTGTAAATACTAGTTTTCGGTCCGATATCACCGATGAGCTTACGTGCATCTCAAGTGCACAACCAAATGTCAAAGGGGCATGTGTTTATGAAACAAACTCTGGGAGAACATGCAGGTTTACAACTAAGAGAGATTGTCAAAATTTGAAATCCGGAGGAGTGTCTACTGCTACCTTCCACCAAGGTTTCTTATGTTCAAATCCTGAACTAGGTACAAATTGTGTTCCAACAGATAAGACTACATGTATTCCCGGACAAGATCCGGTTTACTTTATGGACAGTTGTGGAAACCAAGCAAATGTTTACAATGCGGACATGTTTAAAGATAAGACAAATTATAATGTAGATTATTGGAGTTTTACCCCTCAATTTAGTGATAAAGTTTCATCACTTGTTCCCAGTTCCACCAATGCTGCAGAGAGTGTAAGCAATGGGAACTGTAATTATTATCTTGGAAGCACATGCAGGAAATATGATAAGACTATTGATGGTGCTGCAACCAACGGAAAGCCTCCAACGCTTGGAGATTATATATGTAGGAGTCTTGATTGTGGTTCTGGACAATTTGTTTCGGAGTTCAAAGCTGCTAATAATAATCGAGCTCCAGTAAATGGAGAAACTTGGTGCGGAACAACTACGGCAGATAGCAAGGGGGACCCAAAGATAACTCTTGGAGGAAATAATGGAATTAATGGTGCCGATTTTTCTGATCCTAACTTTAACAAATCTACGGACCTACCTGGAAGCAGGGATGTGAGATTTGTATGTTATAATGGGAAAGTTACTGTAGAACCTTGCGCCGATTACAGACAGGAAATTTGTCAGCAATCTACCTTAACTGGCGGGTATTTGTCTGCTCAATGTGTTACAAATAGATGGAGAGACTGTACTTCTCAAGTAAGTAAAACGAGCTGTGAAGATACGAGTCAAAGAGATTGTCAATGGATGACAGGGGTAAGCTTGTTAAAAGATTCCAATGGAACAGGGCTTGTCTGGGACCAACAATCAGATAAATTAGTTCCTTCCACCGGAAAAGATGATACAAATGTTCAGGCTTCATGTATCCCCAAGTATCCTCCAGGATTTTCATCCTCAGAAGCTCAAGGATTATGTGCTATTGCGAATACTCAATGTTATGTGGTCTTTGGAGCAGATGTTTTCAGCTTAAGGCAAGCGGGAGGAGTTGAAATGGATAAAACCTTGGATGCTGGAGGATATGTTGATGTTAACAAGACTCGGCTTACATTTAACAAAGGCTATATGAGGGATATGAATAATGGAGACGTAAAAGTTGTGTGCCTAACAAGTACTGGGCAAAACAGCGGTAATTTGGTAAATGTTACAACAGAATGGCTTACAGCACAAAAGAATCTTTGCTATTCCCTTGGAGACTGTGGAGTAAGTGTAAACTATCTAAATAAAGAAGGTACAAATGTTGATAGTGATCTTTATGTAACTTCAAAAGTAAATAGCACAAGTTAAAATGAAAAGAGGAAAATTGAAATCAGGAAAGGCAATGGCATTGAGCCAGATTGTATTATTGTTAATAGGGACTATTGCCATCTCTTATGCTCTCGGAAGCGAGATTGGATTTGTGAGTGCTGTTTCTACTGATCCCTGTCAGGGATTGAGTTCTACAAACCCTGTTGTAAATTACTGTTTTCAATATGGAGCAAATATATATCAAGTAACTGCAGTAAATCCAGGTGTTGTTGTAGATAGTAGAGGATTTCATTATAAGAAGTCAGGAGATTTGTGGGTTTGGGTAGAAGGAGATGCATT
>CAZKAU010000019.1:0-9325 GCA_964551065.1 Candidatus Woesearchaeota archaeon
CCGCTTTTCATCAAAATAATATGCATCAAACAAAAACACAAGGAAAGCTCTTTCGACACCTAATGAAGGTTCACAAACAACATGAGGCAATAACTTCTGTTTAGTTTCTTCGTCAAATATTTTCAAATCTTTCTTTGAAACTTTCTCGTGCTGCTTCAAATCAAAATCAGTTCTGTTTGCCATTCCAAGAAGTTCTCTCCACCCAAAAGGAAATTCGTATTCCAAATCCCAGGTATCTGCAGAATAATGGCTTTTCTCGTCGGAAACATGCTGTCTTATCCTAAACTTATCAGAATCCACTCCCAGAGAAACAAACCACAACAATTCTTGTGCAAGCCAATATGCATGCCATTTTGTTTTAATAATCCCTTTTTCAAAAGCTTCCTTTATTTTCATTTTCTCTGGATCTTTTTTTCCTTTTTGCATTTCTTCAGAATAAACCAAAACCTCAAAAGAAGGAATCTCATATTCACATTCTTTTGAAGGATTAATGAAATATTCAATTTCCATTTGTTCAAATTCACGGCATCTAAACAAAAAATCTCTCGGAGCAATTTCATTCCTGAAACTTTTTCCCATTTGCGCAATCCCAAAAGGAAGTTTCATTCTTGCATTTTCTACAATATTCTTGAAATCCGAAAAAATAAGTTGTGCTGTTTCAGGCCTCAGATAAGATTTGATTGAATCGCTTACAACTGGCCCTACATTTGTCGTGAACATTGGATTAAACTCGCCTTGGACTTCATACTGAGGATTATCTTCATATTCCTTAGCCTCAAACTTGTCAACCTTAAATTTCTCTTTTGTTTTCTTATTAATAACTGCAACATCAACAAAATTGTCAACATGTCCCGAAGCCTCCCAAACCTTTGGATTAGTTATTATGGCTCCATCAATTCCAACTAAATCATCTCTTTGATAAACATGATATCTCCACCAAGAATCTTTCAAATTTTTTTTCATCTCTGCCCCTAAAACTCCAAAATCCCAAAATCCTGAAAGTCCTCCATAAATTTCCCCCGAAGGATAAACAAATCCCTTCCTCTTGCAAAATGCAGCCATCTCTTCAACAGAAATCTTCGTGGATTCTTTTTTCACATTCTTAAATTCCATTTTATTATCAGATTGTTCTTCAGACATTTTGAATTTATTTTCTTTAATTTTGGTTTTTAATTCTTCAGCTTTTTTTTCTGCTTCTCCTCTAGTTTTTCCAAGATAAGCCAAAGTTTTGGTCTTTACTTTTCCATCGATTCTTTTATTTTCATTAAGATAAAAGTATTCCTTTCCATGAACTTTTTTCTTAACAATAAAAGACATATAGAATTTTAGCCACTACAATTTATAAAATCTTTCTTTACCAAAAATTACAATAATAGTTAAAAACCTAAACAATAGAATTTTTCCATGGCAAAAAGAAAAATTCTCACAGCAGGAGATTACGATTTTCACCAGATAATTAAAGATTTAAATGACAAGGAGAGGGGATTAGTCTTTGAAGACTTTGCAGATGATTTAACGGGTTTTATGAAACATCTAAATGAAGAAAATTATTTTGGAGTATTGCTTCAAACCCTATCCCTGAACGGAGGTAAAGATACACATATATATCTGAAGAATATGGAGAAGTTTTCAGAATTTGACCATCCTCCATACAGCTGGTACTCAACAGGATTATTTGCAGTTGAACAATCTCTAAAAAAAGGGCTGATTTGTGTTGTCGACGATTTTGTAAATTACACCGATTCAGAAGTCCTCCAAAAGGCTAAAGAACTTGGGGCAAAAATTATTTCTACAGAACCAAGAGAGATAGGTGATTTTTATTTGCCTTTCTTACAATAACTATTTTACATGCAAAAACTTCAAAGCTTCTCTTAGGATTACAGGCTCCTCTTTCTTTTCGAAATGTCTAGCGCCTTTCTCAATGATTATTTTTGAGCCTAATTTTTCTTCAAAAATTTTATGGTCTGATTCAGGAACAAAAGGATCATTATCTGAAAAAAGAGAAAGGAAGTTATCGCAATGTTCATTAATTCTTGAAAAATCAGTTTTAGTATTTATCCATGGATGCGCAATCTCCATCTCTTCGGGTTCCAGATTTATCAAATTAAACCAAGGTGCGACAAAGAAGCATCCGCCCACTCTTTTATATTTGTGAAGTTTTTCTAAAAATCTTATAATTGTTTGACATCCTATACTGTGTCCAAAAAGATAAGTCTCCTCATCAATTTCCTTGACGTTTTCTTCAAGATGCTTCACCCATTGTTCCATAACTGGAAAATTTGAATTAGGCATATCAAAAACAGTTACATCTACACCTTTCTTTTCAAGTTCCCCCCTAATCCAGGGAAACCAGGAATCTTCTGAGTTTTCACCCCAGCCGTGAATGAGATATACTTTTTTCATCTTTCTCTTTTAAATTTTATTTAGCCCAAAAGCGGAGACCGGGATTCGAACCCGGGAAAATTCGGGTTGCAGCCGAATGCAGTAACCGCTGTGCCATCTCCGCATCAAATAAAGATTATTTGACTCGTTTTAAAATTTTGTATTCTCCTTTATCTTCTTAAACTCGTAAGAATCTTTCATTTTTAGTACAAAAAAAGCCAGCACTATCAGAGGTATTGAATAATAAATGAAGAGAGATTTGAAAGGAAATACCAAAAGAATAACCGCTGCAGGGAAAGAACCAAAGAATCCTCCTATATTTATCGCAGTAGTATAAAGCCCGTAAAATCGGTCTCTCTGACCTTCCTTAACAATGTCCATAAAATAGGCTTCAGTATTCGGTTCAACCATAGCTACAAAAATACTTGCAATCATCAAAAGAATACCTACAACATACCCATTAGGAATAAAGAAACAAGATAATACTATAAGACCCCAAACCAAAAACCCAACGAAAAACATTTTCTTGAATCCTCTCTTTCCCGCAAGTTTGCCAAACATATACTCACAAAAGATTAAAGGAATAGCAACACCTGCAAGGAAGATACCTAAAAAAACTTCACCGTAACCATTGTCAACAATATAAAGAGGCATATAGACATAAATGAAGGCCCACCAAAAACTCACGGCAGCGCTTAAAAAATAGGCTAGTCTTCTTTCCTTTCTCGAAAAGAATTTCAGGACAACTTTCAAGATATTCTTATCTATAATTTTATTTCTCCTGTCATCTCTTACCTTGAAAATATCCAAAAGAAAAATGGAGATAAGTATCAACATAGAAGCCATAATGAAGACCGTCCCAAATCCATAAATCTTTGCAACATAACCCGCAAATAAAGGACTGACAAGCCATGCAATATTAAGGAGGGTATATACAAATCCTTCATTCTTTGAAACATTAACATCTTCTGTTTTGTCTCTAACAATTAATCCGATAAGCATTATTCTCATACTTGAAAATACTGCAATTAATGCACCAAGTCCTATAACGAGATAAATACTTGAATAAGTTGAAAAAATTGCATATGCAATTACAAAAAATACTAAAGTAGAAATAAGCATTTTTATCTTATTTCCCTTCTCAACCAAAGGAATAAAAAATAGATAAGCTAAAATTTCCAAAACTGTAAAAAGACTAGAAAGGAAACCTACAGAAGATTGATTATGGAGAAATGAGTTGAGATAAACAGACCAGATTGTAGAGACGAGAGAAATTCCAACAGACAGGAAAAGATAAAACACACCTATTTTTGTTATGGCTTTAAGAGGCCTATGCCGAATGTGCATTAACAATATAGAATTCTTGTATTTTTAATCCTTTTCAAGACACGCAATTTTATAATGTCTGGAATCTACAAAAACCCATGATAGAACTTATTGAGAAGTTCAAAAAACATGTAATAGAAGAATCAAAAAATCCAAATTTTATCCATCACAAATGGTTCGTAAAATATCATCTGGAAATTGTTGAACAAATAGCTATGGAACTCTGTGATAAATATCCTGAAGCTGACAGAGACCTTGTTCTTCTCATGGTTTGGCTTCATGATTACGGAAAAATATTAGACTTTGAAAACCAGTATGAAACCACCCTCGTAAGAGGAAAGGAGAAACTTCTTGAGATTGGATTCGAACCTGAAAATGTTGATAAAGTGATCTCTTATGTTGAAACAATGGACAAAAAAGAAGGGTTAGAAAATCCTGAAATTCCTTTGGAAATTAAAATAATATCCTCAGCAGACGGAGCGGCCCATCTTCTTGGACCTTTCTTCTATATGTGGTGGTATGAACACAATGAAAAAGATTTTGAAGAATTAATGGGAGATGGGATAAGAAAAGCGAAAAGGGATTGGGAGAGAAAAATTGTCCTACCTGAAGTTAAAGAAGCATTCAAAGAAAGGCACAAGACAGTAATGGAACAAAACAGAAAGCCTGAAAAGAAAGATAAATTTCTAAGCCCTTGAAAGGAAAAAATGCCCCCGACAGGATTTGAACCTGCGACCCTTAGCTCTCATCTGCAGTTTGGGAGGCGTGGAACCTCGATTCTGCTTAGAAGGCTAATGCTCTATCCAGGCTGAGCTACAGGGGCATATAAGGTATTGATTAAAATAACCAATTTAAAACTTTTCTATTTTGCTAAATTTCAAAATTACCTACCCTTTCAACTTCTTTTAAGAATTCCTTAAGATTTACCCGGATTTCTTTTTCTTCTTTATCCATAAAAACCCGATACCTTCCTTTATAAAATTGGACAGTATATTCTTGACCATATCGGTCCTTATATCTTCCAGGAACAGTATCTTCTAAATTTTTCATTACACCTCAAAACTTTTAAGATCTTCAGCAAGGAAGGAATTCTTGAAAATCTTCTTAGACTCGTCAAGAATCTTCTTTGTTTCTTTCTCATATCTTTGACTTATATGGGTCAAAGCCAGTTTCTTGGAATTTGATTTCTTTGCTATATTAGCCGCATTCTCTGAAGTCAGATGCTTGTGCTCCTCAGCCTTTTCCTTAAGTTCTGCACTATAAGTTGCCTCACAAATTAATAGATCAGAATCTTTAACAAATGGAACAACACGAGAATTATCTGCAGTATCTAGAACAAATGAAATTTTCTTATCCTCTTCACCATAGGTCAAATCTTTTGCCTTGTATTTTTTCCCCTCATAGGAGATATCTTTCCCTTCCTTAAGTCTCTTCATTAAAGGTCCGGAAGGAATTTTTAGCTTAGACAATTTCTTTTTATCAATTCTAAGTTTACCTTTTTTAACAAAAACATAAGCATTGCAGGGAATCCCATGATTCATTTTCTCAGATGCAAGATAAAAATGGTCATTCTCGAAAAACTTCCCGCCAACTTCCTTGACAACTATTTCGTATTTTCTCTGAAATTCAAAAGCGTCAAGCATACTTTTGAAATTATTCTTTATCCCTTTTGGTCCATAAACATAAAGCGTTTTATTGTAATCTCCCAATGCCAAAGACTGTAATACTCCCGGCAAACCTAAAACATGATCGCCGTGCCAATGAGTGAGAAGTATCCTTGTAACCTTGCCCATATTTAATCGGGCTTTCCTAAACTGTCTCTGAGTTCCCTCACCACAATCAACAAGGATATTTTCATCATTGTAGGTAAGAAGCATAGATGTATGATTCCTATCTGCACTTGGAACTGAGTCGCTAGTACCCAAAAAAGTAACTTTAATCTTCTCTGTCATAACTTAGAGAAGTAAAAAGAGTTTTTATTATTAATCTTTCTTTAAAGCTGTTGAAGCTGGAGAAATGAATATGATTGTATCCCCTCTCAGAAAGCTTAATCCAAGGTTCCTTTTGATCTCGCCGTTTTCTATTTCCTTTATGTTATCTAAGACCAAATTTATATGAATATCAAAAGCCAAAAGTGTTCCTACAACTTGCTTTTCGCCTTTAAGCTGTACAAGAACTTCTTTTCCTTTTGAATTATTCAGCAAATCCAAAGGTCTCTCTATTCCGTTAACCATATCCTAACAGTAGTTGAATAATTTATAAACATTTCTATTGCAGAGAATTATACTTCCCATTTTTATTTTAGAAAGGTATTTAAATCAAAAATAAACAATGATTACATGAAACTAGGAAGAAAAATCTCTGGTGGAAAATATCAAGCACAAAGAAAAAAGAAGCTTTATGAGAGACCAGGACAAGGCAGAATTACAAAGCTTGGCGAGGAAAAAAGAAAAGTAACAAAAGTAACTGGCGGAAACAGAAAATCATATTTGCTTAGAACACAATCAATAAATCTAATTTCTAAAGGAAAATCTACAAGAGCCACAATATCTAACGTTCTTGAAACCCCTTCAAACAGATTCCTTGCAAGACAAAATATCCTTACAAAAGGGACAATTGTTGAAACAGACAAGGGAAAGGCAAAGATTACTAACAGGCCAACACAAGAAGGCATTGTTAACGGAATTCTTGTAGAATAAATACTTTGAGGTTGCTTCTAAAGTAGTAAATAGAGTTACTACCTAAATCGACTATAGAAATAGAAAACTTTATAAAGGCAAAAGGTTTATAAACCCTAACAAAAAATTGAAGTTTTTCTTACCAAATGGCCTTTGTAAAACGATGTCCTGAATGTGGAAGTGTAAATATTACTCACGATCCTCAGTTGGGAGAAGTTATCTGTAATGATTGTGGTCTTGTTATTGAAGACGAAATGGTTGATTCTGGAACAGACTTAGCCGGAAAATTTGACAAAGGTGAAAAAAAAGGACGTGGTGGAGCCCCAATAAGCATGCAAAAGTTTGACAAGGGACTCATAACCAACGTAGGAGAGATATCTGATATATACAAACTAGAGCCTGGACAAACAAGAAAGTTCTTAAGATTGAAAAAATGGCAGGAAAGAGTTTCAACTTCCATTGAAAGAAACCTTAGACTTGCGATGGCAGAACTTAGAGTTATTGCGTCTTATCTTAATTTGCCGAATGTCGTGAGAGATGAGGCTGCAAGGATTTACAATTATGTTCTTCAGAGAGGCTTAGTTAGAGGAAGAAGCATGGAATCTGTAATTGCAGCGTGCCTTTACACCGCTTGCAGATCTTATAATATTCCAAGAACATTAGATGAAATGGCGATTGCATCAGATGTTGAAAGAAAAGAAATTGGAAGAACTTATAGATTTATTATAAGAAAACTTGGAATCAAAATAAAGCAAAGTTCTCCAAAAGATTATATTTCAAGATTTGCTTCAGTTCTAAAATTATCTCCAAGGACTCAAAATGATGCTCTTAAAATTTTAAAAAGGGCTGAGGAAGTGGAATTAACTTCGGGGAGAGGCCCTGCAGGAATTTCCGCAGCAGCATTATATGTCGCAGCATTAATGAATGATGAGAAAAAAACTCAAAGAGAAGTTGCAGATATTGCAGGAATCACCGAAGTTACAATAAGAAACAGATATAAGGAATTAATAGAAAAGCTCGAACTAGAAGACAAAATCAAACAGAAGGAAGAGGAAATTAAACCTGAAGTTAAATAACTCTCTTAGTTTCACATCCTTAATCTTTTTATACTTCTTCTAAAAATAATTTATATGAAAGTTTTAGTTGTGTGTAAACATCCTGAAGATTCCCAGGAATCAGAAGCTTGCAAACTTATACAAAAAGAAGGATTTGACATAACCTATTCCTGGAAAAATACTCTTTCAAAAGAGAATATGCAAGATACAGATCTAATTATAGCAATTGGAGGAGATGGGACAACCTTATCCGCATCCCATTTTATTTCAGAAAAACCTTTGCTTTCAGTAAACTCCTCTCCGCACACATCGGAAGGAGCTTTGACAACAATCCCTTATGAGGAACTTGAACAAAAATTAGAGGAAATAAAAGGGAAAATAGAAACTGAAAAATTAGAAAGGATAAAAATTTCAATAAATGGGAAGCCTATCTCTCTCCTGGCACTAAATGAAATCTTTATCGCAAATGAAAAGGCCTACTTAATTTCTAAATATAAATTGAAATTCAAGGACAAAGAGGAAATACAAAAATCTTCGGGACTAATATTTTCAACCGGAACAGGCTCCACAGCTTGGTTCAAGTCCGCAGGAGGTAAACCTTTCAGTCCTCAAGAGAGATTCATTAAGATGATTGTAAGAGAACCTTACAAAAGAAATCTCCTGAATCCAGAAATAGAAAAATTAACAGTAAAAGAAAATGAATTCGTAGAAATAATACCCCTAACGGACTCAATACTTGCAATAGATTCTATAAGAGAAATTAAACTCAATAAAGGAGATATTGTAAGGATAGAAATATCTGAATTTCCACTTCTGAGAGTAAAATAATTAAGAACAATAAGATAAACTCATGAAAATTCCAAAAAATTTTATAAAGAATTTCTGAATTATAATATTCTCACTCTCTTTAATAGTTGATATAAATATGCCTTGCAGCTTCCCAACTTTGTGCTAATTGATATCTTCTTTGTGAATCATATTCCCTCATCGCAGAATCTATCCTAGACCTCGCAGCTTCAATATCAACGGGGGGAAGATCTCTAGAAGGACTCTCTTCACGCAATTTTTTTGTCAAATCAGATCTTCTTCTTATTTCCATTTCATTATTTTTTCTTATTCAACTCATTAATGAGCCAGTTAAGAAGTTGGTTTGCCTCTTCCTGTTCGGGAAAATTTCTAAGAACAATTGTTCCCTTAGCATCAAAAGAAAAATGTGCAATTAAATCAAACCCTTTTGAAGATTGCTTAACTTCTATAGTTAATGCCTTCTCTAGATTAACATAACCATTATCCGTAGGATACCAAAACATAAAACACAAAATAATCGTGTATTTATATAATTTATTTTATTACAAACTTATAAAAACTATCTGAAAATAAATTTTCTATGCGGGGGTGCCGGAGTGGTCAAACGGGCTGGATTTAGGCTCCAGTGGCTTAGTGCCTACGCAGGTTCGAATCCTGTCTCCCGCATTTCTAATTTACACCTGCTCCTGTAGAAATAAGGAAACTCTTCCAAGAGTCCCAGTAACCAACAACAGTATTACCATAATCTACCCCTGCAGCATTTGCTCCAATTCCGAAGAATCCTTGAGAATTAATCTTTCCTGTATGATAAAAGCTCAAAACACATAAAGCTCTCAAATTATCTGAACCAAAAGCATATCCTGAACATTGACCATAAGAAATGCTACCCAACTGCCAACCTAATGAAGTTCCATCTCCATTAAATGCATTTTTCAAAACAGAAGAAACAATTCTAACTTGGTCAGCTGGAGATTTGGTTGTAGGCTCATTAGGATGATATCCCATCAAAAGATTCCCATCTGTTCCGCCCCAGTTATTATATTGTGCAATTGCTAAAAGCAAAGCTTCAAAATCACT
>CAZKAU010000020.1:0-8892 GCA_964551065.1 Candidatus Woesearchaeota archaeon
ACTTTCCCCGCTTTTTTCAAAAATGCAATTATCTTATCATTAACATCATGGATGTATTCTCCCGCAAAATCCACCACATCATCAGTGAAATGCCCTTTCTCGTCAACATTCTGGATTATCTGAACCCCATACTTCTTGAAGATTTCATAATCATCTTCTCCATAAGGAGCAGTATGAACAATCCCTGTACCCTCTTCAGCTGTTACAAAATCCCCAAGGAAAATCTTGAACGCATCTTTCTTATCTTTATAATAATCGAAAAGAGGTTCGTATTCTCTTCCTTCTAACTCTTTACCTTCAACTTCTTTAATTATGCTGTAATCTTTTTCATCCTTGTAAAAAGTTGGAATTACATCTTTTCCCATAAGATAAACAGTTCCATCAGATTTGTCCTTCACAAAAGCATAAATCAATTTGGGATTTACAGTTAATCCTAAGTTTGAAGGCAATGTCCAGGGAGTTGTTGTCCAGGCAAGTGCATAAACATCTTCACCTTTCATTTTGAACTTTACAACAATTGAATTGTCTTTAACAGTTTGATAAGAATTATCCATTGCAATTTCAGCTTTTGCAAGAGGCGTTGAGCATCTTGGACAATACATCAAAACTTTCTTTCCCTCATAAATAAAATCTTTCTCATAAAGTTGCTTGAATGCCCACCAAACACTTTCAATGTATTCATTATCCATTGTCTGATATGGCTTTTTCATGTCAACCCAT
Organism: Candidatus Woesearchaeota archaeon; assembly: GCA_964551065.1. Classification (GTDB taxonomy): domain Archaea; phylum Nanobdellota; class Nanobdellia; order Pacearchaeales; family GW2011-AR1; genus JAKLIN01. Next base: position 721 of record CAZKAU010000020.1, read on the forward strand.
CTTCCGATTCTCTCAATAACTTTCTTCCACTCATCAGAATACCCAAGAACTTTGCTTCTGCAAAAACTGTTGAATTTGTCAACGCCCATTTTTTCAATTTCATCTTTAGAATTAATTCCAAGAGCTTTCTCAGCAATATTTTCAATAGGTAAACCATGACAGTCCCAACCCCAGACTCTCCTAACATATCTGTTCTTCATTGTCCAGAATCTTCCAAAAAGATCCTTGGTTACACTTCCAAGAATATGTCCATAGTGAGGCAATCCTGTAGCAAACGGAGGACCATCATAAAATATGTACGGCTTTTTGTCCTTAGTCCTTTTCAGGGATTTTTCAAAAGTCTTGTCCTTTTTCCAAAACTTAATTATTTCCTTTTCAATTTCATCGATAGAGGTCATCTTATATTATAATGAGGTGACTTTTTAAAATTTTCAGAATTAATTTTTCTTTCTCCAAATATGGTAATTTTGAGGCCTTTCCTTCCCATCTTCTAAAAACAAATCTCTGTGATACATGAAAGATATAACCTCCAGATAGATATTTTTTGTTCTTTCTTCTAAATCAGAATAAGAAATTTCCCTTATTCCTTGTTTTTCCGCTTCGCCATAAACAACTTTCGCAATTTCATCATACCCAAAATCTCTAAAAGATTCTGCAGAAACAAAAGTTGAAGTGTTGCTTTCAGGATAGCTCTCTTTGTAAAAAGGAATTTCCACAATATCATGTCCATAAAGATTATTATGGGTCACAGGACAATCTTTTATTCCCATGAATCTACCTACAAAATTACTCCAAATACTCATAATTTTATCTTGAACTTTTCATTTAAATCATTATCTATACTGGAAAATAGTCTTCATTATATGCTGAAACTATCCAAAACTTCCTGTTCAAAGAAATGCATTTTCCCGGGAATTATAAAACAAAAAGGCGCTTTTGGCTTTTCCTTAATTCTCTGCAAATCTCCCATGGCCCCATAAACAATTCTGGAATCTTCAAGTCCCATCCTTGAACATACGGTAATTTTGTCCAGTTTGAATTTTTCAGAATCTGCAGATTCCATAAATTCTCTTAAAGCATCTTCAAATTTCAAACCAATGTCAACAAGAATCAAACTATGTGCATTTATCTTTTGATTTTCTTTAATCAATTCAATAAAACTTGTCGGTCTGAAACTCCCCTTTTCATCCCATTTAGGCATACTTGCAATTTTTCCAAATTTGTATAATTGCAATCCTGTTTCAGCAACAGCATCTAAAATTGAAGCATTGTAAACAATTTCAAATTTAATCTTTTTCTTTGCACATTCTTCCGTTATGGAAATATGGGTTGTAGCTGTAAGGGGTGAACCATAAATTAGCAGAGCAACATTTTCTTTTTTAGCTTCAGAAACAATATCTAAACTTTCTACAAATCTCCTATCCGCAGGAATGATCTCTTTCTTTCCAAGTTTCAGGGATTTTTGCAACTCTTTTGGGGTATAAGGGAATTCGACAGTATAATCTTCAAGATATATTTTATTGCATTCTTTCAAAGCCTCAAGCCCTTTCTTGGAGATTGAATTTATATCAAGACCTAGTCCTATTAAATATAACATAACCAGAAGAGGAAGAATTCAAATAAAAATCTATTGTTTATTGTGCCCATTGAACACTGTTACTGTTTTTATAGCTCCAATCATAAGTATCCCAACATAAATTTTCAGCTTCTTTCTTAGAAACTTTTCCATCACTGTTTCCATATTGGTCTGCCATATCTGCTAATTCCTGAAGTTCTCCATTCCAGTCAGGTATTTTACTTCGGTCAAGCTGTCCCGGAGCATTATAAGTAACAGATTTCTTCCCGTTGGAATAATTTATGAACTTGTTGACAGGAAGTCCATGAAGAACATCATCTGCCTTAGCAAGATAATCAAATGCTTCCTGAGATTCTATTGCAACAGGAGCTTTGCCTTCTTCTGCCCAAGCTACTGAATTGGGATTTGACTGACCATAAGACATTCCTGAAATTCCAGATGCAAGCACAAGAGGCAATGCAAATTTTCCTATTTTTTGTATAAGGTTTTTCATCTTATCTATATTCCACTCCAAATTTATCTAAAACGAATTTGTTTACTTCAACTCCTAAATCATATTCGGGACTTCCAGGGATTGCGCTTTTTGTGCTCCAAGTTGAACTAAGCCCTCCAAACCTGTTTCCAAAAAGTGTTCCTCCAACAATTGAGCCTTCAACAAGCCCCACATGTCCTGAGGATGAAGGGCAGTATTCCACCTTTAATCTTGGCATGCTTCCTTCGTTTCGAAGAGGGAAAATGGCATATTCTTCTCTTTGAATTCCTGAAGGTGCCCCTCTTCTTAGCAGTATCTGAAGACCATTGTTTCTAATTTCATTTTGTTCTTCTAAGGTAAGTCTCTGTCTTCCCATGCTTTGGGCAACTACATCAAACGCATGTTTCAATGTATTTTCATTCAATCTTATCCTATTTGAGTTTGGATTTTCCATATTATTTTCCTCTCTTTTCAGAGTATTTTTGATATATTTTAATAGAATTAAAAGTATTTAAATCTTACTATTTGTTGTTACTTAATAGTGATTACTTCTTAGAAATAAGCTTCTTTTTATGCCTCTTAAAACTTCTCTTTACTGAATATCTTCTCAGACTCATGCTCGTTACAGCCATGAAAAAAAGGAAACTGAAGAACATATAATCTATCCAAAATACTAAAGATACTACGGCGCCAATTCCCGATACTATTACCAGTAGGTTAAACCAGAATCTTCCTGATTTCAATTCTTCTTTTGTAAGTCTAGCAAGAATCAGACCCATAGGAAATCCCAAGGCTATAATTGCAACACCCAATAATATTTTGTAAATCTCTTCCATCTCTAATTAAAAATTATACTTTTTATAAAATGCTCTCTTTACTATTTCAACAAGTACAAGATAGACAATCACAATTCCTGCTATCAGTAAAAGCAAATGTGCAGGTAGAGGCGAGAATCCAAATATCTTCCCAAGAGGAGTATAAGTGATTACAATCCCTACAGCCAATCCCAATAAACTACTTAAGATAAGCAATTTGCTTGCTCTGCTCTTGAATATTGAGAGACTCTTTGTCCTTATAACATGTATGACAAGAATCTGAGTTGCAAGAGATTCAATAAACCATCCTGTCTGGAAAATAGGGGCTGATGCCTTTACAACAAAGTAAAGGATAAAGAAAGTAAGAAAATCAAATGCAGAACTCAAAGGACCGAATACATACATAAACCTTCTCAAGAATTTAATGTCCCATTTCTTTGGACTCGAAACCCAGTCCTCATCAACTTTATCTGATGGAATCGTAATTTGGGAAGTATCGTAAATGAGATTATTCAAAAGTATTTGAATAGGTAGCATCGGCAAAAAGGGGAGGAACAAAACTGCGCCCGAAGCGCTGAACATATTTCCAAAATTAGAACTTAATGACATCATGATATATTTCATGGTATTCCCAAAAGTTTTCCTTCCCTCGATAACTCCTTCCTTTAAATCACTAAGACTTTTTCTCGTAAGAATTATATCTGCAGATTCTTTTGCAATATCCACAGCATTATTTACAGAAATACTAACATCAGACGCTTTCAATGAAGGGGCATCATTTATTCCATCTCCAATGTATCCGACTACATTTCCGTCAGCTTTGAGTGCATGCATTATTCTGGTTTTTTGTGTTGGAGAACATCTTGCAAAAATAGTGCAATTTCTTGCCTTAACCTTAAGGGCTTCATCAGAAAGCTTCTCCACATCTTTTCCTAAAACAATTCCCTTAATCTTTAGCCCAACTTCCTTTGAAATCTTATGAGTCACAATCTCGTTATCTCCGGTGATGATCTTAATTTCAATTCCGAGCTTTTGCATGTGCTCTATTGTTGCTTTCACATCTTTTTTTGGAGGATCCAAAAAAGAAACAAATCCTTCAAAGACCATTTCCGTTTCTTCTTCATGAGAATGTTTTCTGGCAGGAACTTCTTTGCTTGCAACAGCCAAAACTCTGAACCCATCTGCACTTAAAGATTTGTAAACTTTCATAGCTTCTTCCCTTGATCTTTTTTCAAAAGTCACGCCCCTCTCCCCTCTTCTATAATACCTGCAACATCCAAAAATTTCTTCAGGGGCCCCCTTTGTTATCAGCATAGCCTTTCTCTTTTCAGCTACAACAACACTCATCCTTTTCCTTGTAAAATCATAAGGTATTTCCCCTATCTTTTCGTAATTTTTTATGTCGACTTTCTTATAATTCAAAACCGCCTCATCCAACGGATTTTTTATTCCTGTTTGGAAATTACTGTTAAGATAGGTAAGTTTCAAAACCCGCTCATCGGTTTTTCCCTTTGCATCAAGATACTTAACAAGTGCAATTTTATTTTCAGTAAGTGTTCCTGTCTTGTCCGTGCAAAGAACGTTCATACTTCCAAAGTTGGGGATTGAAGAGAGCCTTTTTACAATAACCCCTTTCTTAGACATTTTTCTGGAACCCGAAGCCATCGTGATGGACATTATCATTGGAAGCAAATCTGGAGTCATCCCAACCACGATTGCAATTGCAAACATAAATGATTCAAAGAAATTGTGCTTAAGCAGAGAGTTTACAAGAAATATAAAAATAACCAGGACTATTGTAATCCTCATAAGGAAAAATCCAAAATTATTAATCCCTTTTTCAAAATCACTTTTCTCAGGGGACTCGGAAACTTTTGAAGCAATTTTTCCAAATTCAGTATCTCTCCCTATTTTGACAATTATTGCCGTCGCGTCCCCGCCCACAACATTAGTTCCACTGAAAAGCATATTGTTCAAATCTGAAGTGGACTTTCCTTGATTGATTATTTTTTCAGAGAATTTCTCAACAGGGAAGGACTCTCCTGTAATTGAAGCTTGATTGATGAAGAAATCCTGAGATTCTATAACTCTTGCATCTGCAGGAATCATGTCCCCCGAACCTAAAAGAACAACGTCGCCCATAACCAGGTCTCTCAAAGGAATTTCCTCTCTTTTCCCTTTTCTTAAAACCGTGGTGGTGGTTCTTACAGATTCTATGAGTTTAATCATAGCTTTGTTTGCAGAATACTCCTGAAAAAAATCAAGGAATGCCCCCAACATAATTATACAGACAATAATTATTCCCTGAGTTATTTGCTGCGTAAAAAATGAAATCAATGCAGCAGCAAGCAGAACCATAATTAAAGGGCTTTTAAAATGAGAAATAAACTGCAAAAAAATTCCCCTCTTCTTCCTTTCAACAAGAACGTTTAGCCCGTACTCTTTTCTTCTTTCTCTGGCCTCATCATTTGAAATCCCGCCTTTACTTGAAGACAGTTCTCTTATTACTTCTTTAACATCTCTAGAAGAATAATACCCAAGATCCTTCGCCTCTTGCATGAAAATATACTTTATATGAATATTTAAATCTAATCAGCTAAACCTTCACATCATTCTTTCTCAGAAACAAAATCAGATTATTCATTGGAAGTGCTGTAATGTAAGGAATTTCACCGTTTGAACTTTCAGCAAACCTGACAACCCCCTCTGTGTCAAAAGCTCCAGCAAATTTTAAAACATTACTCCTTGAAATATAATCATTTATTTCATAATCTGTAAGTTCTCTCATTTTAACCGTGCATTTCCCTGAAGCTGAAAGCATCTCTTCTGTTTTTGTATTATAGACTGCAACACTTGAAACAATATCCACTTCCTTCCCGGAAAATGACCTTAACATTTCAAATGCTTCTTCCCTTGTCTCCGGTTTTTCGTAAATCTTGCCTTCAAAAATAACAATCAAATCTCCTGAAATAATAATAGCATCCTTTTCACTTTCTCCAATAAATTTTGCTTTGGCTTCAGAAAGAACCTTCGGAAGTTCATAGGGGTTTTCAGTCCTTATCGCTTTTTCATCAATGTTACCTGGAATTGTTTCATATTTCAGTCCCAAAAGGTCAAGGGCCTTTTTTCTGTAAGGAGATTGCGAAGCAAGGATAATTCTCATTTAAATCTAAAATCCTTAAACATTATAAAATTTGTTTTTCTGGGTTATATTGTTTTACAGATATTTTTTAAAACTTCTAAAATATATTTTTCCATGACCTTTCAAAAATTCTTAGTGGTTGCAAGTAAACAAGATGCTGCTGGTTCTAATATAACAACGAGACTTTCACAGTTTAGAGCAAACCCTCTTCTTTCAGGAATGAAAAAAGAAGCAAACTTTGATTTTCACCTTGTTGAAGAAAGTATCCTGCAAACCGAAAATCTTGATATGGAAAAAATAAATCGTTATGATTTCATAATCTTCGCCTCAAGGCACAGTTCTGAAAGTAAGGAGAAAACATTGTCGATTCATGCTCCGGGAAATTGGAGAAACGCAGAACACGGCGGAGAATCAGGAAAGGTTTGCCCTGCATCCGCTTTATTTCAAAAACAAATGTTTGAGAATTTAATTAAAATGACAAAAGAACACCAGTTAGATGAAGAATATAAGGTTACTATGGAAGTAACTCACCATGGCCCTCTTATAAAAAAACCCTGTTTATTCATAGAAGTCGGTTCTACAATGGAAGAATGGAATGACCGAAGAGCAGGCTTTGTTCTCGCAAAGACTATCGATGAAACAATAAAAAACTATAAGGAGAATCCTTACAATGAGGTCGCAATTGCTATAGGAGGACCTCACTATTGCCCAAGCTTCAATAAAATTCAAGAAAGTTCAAATGTTGCAATCTCGCATGTAATCCCAAAATACAAATTTCCTCTAACAAAGGAAATGGTTCAGGAAGCTCTAGATAAAACTACAGAAGATGTTGACTTAATTCTTCTTGACTGGAAAGGTCTTGGAAACAAGGAAATAAAGGAGCAAACTTTATCTGTGCTTAAGGATTTTTATATTCAAGTAAAGAGAACCGGAGAAATATCTAAATAGATTTCGGAACGATTTTCACTTTCTTATAATTCCCAGAATTACTCTTTTCTTCCTCAAGTTTTTTCTTGTAATCTTCATCAATTTCTGAAAGTCTGACAATTTTTCCTTCAAGAAAAATTTCGGGGTCAATATATCTAAATTTCTTTTTCAATTCTAATCCGTTTTCATCTTCAAAAGTTTCAAAATTTTTGAGGGTCTTTAGATTTTGAATTATTTCTGAATCTTCGCTGTTTTCAAGGATTTCAATAACTTCAGAATCAGTTTTCATAAAATCCTTCTCTGAAATGATTCCTGTTTCTATAGCTCTCTTTATCGCCCCTGAAAGAAGATAATAACCTGCCCTCGCCTGATTCCCTCCCCAATGTTCTTTTTGCAATCTCATGTAAGAATATGCAAATTTCCCGGCAATATCAATTCTCTTGAAAGCAATTTCCCCATCAATATTAATCAGGTCCTTGAAACATTCATACGCTTCCTCTTTTTTTCCAGAATGTCCAAGTTCCCTTAAGGTATAATCAATCCTATCAGCACAAAGTCCTGGCGCATCTTTCTCTAAAAGTGAAAAAGATTCTATATCTGAAATCTTTTCGTAGTTAAATCCATATTTTTCCAAAATTTCCTTTATTCCAGAATTTTTAATAATTTCAAGATGTGAATTATCCTGATAATCTTCTTTAGTCGGATCTCCAACTGCCCAATCAATAACATGTGAAAAAGCGGTATGGGAAACATCATGTAACAAACCAGATATTTGTTCTTCAATTCCTGCATTTAATCTTCTAAGAATTATTAGAACCCCCAAAGAATGTTCATATCTTGAAAATAAACCCTCTCTATCGGTATAGCCTTCAGGAATCCCGTGTTGTGAAACACCCTTGAGTCTTTGCATAGCCTTGGAATTTATCAATTCAAGAAGAACAGATTCTTTAACCTCTTCATCACCATAGATTTCATCATGAATAATCATAATTTCCCAAGAATTAAACATTATAAAAAATAATCGGCACTCAAAACATTTATATTTCCTATAACACTTTACTATCCATGACTTTCCTATTTGATGAAGACATTGACTCCAAGGTTTCGGCATTGGATCCTAAGTTCAGAGAGAAGATAACAGAGATGTTTGAAGCAATGCATAAATCAATTTCTATGCTTTATGAAGCTGCAATAAGAGATGAAAAAACAGGATTGTACAACCACAAATTCTTTGAAACTG
>CAZKAU010000021.1:0-336 GCA_964551065.1 Candidatus Woesearchaeota archaeon
TTGCCGGCACGCCCGGAAGCGGAAAAACAAATTTTGTAATTCTTGCAGCATGTTCTCAAGCAAAAAGAGGAAATAGAGTTATTTTTGTTGACACTGAAGGAGGTTTCAGTCCTGAAAGAATAAAACAAATCATTCCCGAACAGTATGAAGAAGTCCTAAAAAATATTTTAATTCTAAAACCTACAAATTTCCAGGAACAAGAAGACGCTCTAAATACATTAAGAAATACGGTCAAAAAGGAATCTGTAAATTTGATAATTGTAGATAGCATGGCAATGCTTTATCGTTTGGAACTAGGAGACAGCAGAGATGACGATGAAAAAATAAAGGCAATAA
>CAZKAU010000021.1:346-8764 GCA_964551065.1 Candidatus Woesearchaeota archaeon
CGTGAAGTTGCAAATCAAATGAGAGATTTAGCAGAGATTGCAAGAAAGCAGGAAATACCAGTGATTATTACAAATCAAGTTTATTCTCAATTCCTTTCAGAAGAAGACCTAAAGAATGGAGTTCAAAGAGGAACAAATATTGTCGGGGGAGACTTATTCAAATACTGGAGCAAATGTATAATAGAACTTTCAAATGAAAACCGAAAAAGAAAAGCAGTCCTTCTCAAACATAGATACCTTCCTGAGAAAGAACTCCCCTTTGAAATAAGAAATAAAGGTATTTTCAAAAGAGGATTATTTTAAGGTTCATATAATAATATAAACTTTCATAATAAAATCGTTGTGGGGCAAAATGGAAGACATAAAATTCTCTGTGATCAAAAAAATAGCTGAAACAAATTTCAAATACAAAAAAATTGGGCACATCTCTAAGATAGATTCTATCTCTCCTCCAAGTGTTTTTATAGGTTCCAAACTAAAATATCCTCTTGTTAATGTGGGAATTATTTCTCCCTTAGAAAAAGACGAAAATGCCTGGCTTTACGATGATGAAAAATACTGGGCAAAAAACAATTACCAAATTAATGATGTTCTAAATCTTAGAAATAGCCTCCTTAATTCGCGTTTCCAATCGCAAGTTCAGGATACAAGAATGAATAAAAGATTTCTTCAGATTGCCCAAGATATTGCAATAGCTTCAAAACCTGTTGATGTTGAAATAGAACTGAAAAACAGATTGAACACTCAAGGCGGGAAAGACAGGGTAGTTACGCCTCATGGAATGCGTGCAGGTTTGAAACAAGCAAAAATAACACAGAATGTCAAAATTGATCCAAAAGTAGACAGAGTAATGAATGATGAAATAAAGGCCTCAGAAGGAATTGCTTACCTTTACAAAAATAAATTTGATGAACACACACTAACCAAAATTCTCAGTGTTGGAGCACTTGGATTAAGAAAAAACAAGAAACTTGTTCCAACAAGGTGGAGTATAACTGCAACAGATGACACTCTAGGGAAAGAGCTTCTGAAAGAAGTCAGAGAATATAAATGGATTGAAAATTATCAATTATTCTTTGGAGAATTTCTTGGAAATCAATACATTCTTCTTTTATTCCCAAATGTTTTCAGTTTTGAATTATTTGAACTTTACTTGCCTGGAAGTTCATGGAATCCTTCTGAAGAAATTAAGGCTTCAACAGACTCCGAAACTTATTCAGGCAGAACGACTTATGCCTCAAATACTGCAGGAGGTTACTATGCTACAAGACTTCCTGTCCTAGAGTATCTCAAATCAATAAAACGTCAGGCCTCAGTTCTTGCCATAAGACTTGAAACCCCTTCATATTGGGCAGCTCTAGGGGTCTGGGTTGTGCGTGAATCTGTTAGAAAGGCAATAAATGCAAGCCCGATAGAATTCAACAGTGAAAAAGAACTTCTTGAAATGGCAAAAGTTGTAAGTAAAAAAAGATACAACTTTGATCCTCAACAGATATTTGGAAAATCAAAACTCCTCACCACAGTTCAAACTCAAAAGAATTTGGGGCAGTGGTTCTAACCCGAAACACTTATAAAACCTTTTTTGCTGAATTTTTTATGGGAGTCAAAATTGGAGACACAGTAAAAATAAACTACGAAGGTAGATTGGAAAATGGAGAAATCTTCGATACCAGTTATCACGCAGGCCACGACCATCCTATACAGTTCACAGTTGGAAATGGCGAAGTCATAAAAGGCTTTGAAGAAAATGTGATAGGAATGGAAGATGGAGCCGAAAGAGAATTCATAATCCAGCCAGAAAATGCTTACGGCGAAAGAAGAGAAGACCTTGTAAGAGAATTCCCTCGTGATCAGTTACCTATGGAAAAAGAACCAGAAGTTGGAATGGTTCTTGGATTAATGACCCCTGACGGAAGACAGGTTCACGCTGTGGTTAAAGAAGTAACACCTGAAAAGATAGTTCTTGATTTAAATCACCCTCTTGCAGGAAAAAGACTAATATTCAATATTCAGCTAAAAGAGATAGTTGATCCTGAAGAAGCCGAAGCGGCGAAAGAAGAGGAAAAAGAAGCCTTGGAAAACCTTTACAAGAGTTTACAGGAAGAAGCTGAAAAAAACAATCCTGAAGCTTCACAAAACCCAAAGGAAAACGCTGAAGAAACGTCTGAATCTCCGGAAGAAGAAGTTCTTGAAGAAAAGATTGAAGAAGTTATAGAAGAAGCCTAACAGAAAAAATAGTAATACAAATTAGTTATTTTATAAAAAATACACCTATTTTTTTTAAATTAAAAGTTTAAAATAAAAAATAAAACTTATTCACAGTTTAACAAAAATTAATATCTATTTCTGTTATCCCTATGTGCTCTGTCTCTGTCTCCGCCATTTCTATCTCCACCAAAGCTCCTTCTCTGACCTCCTCCGAAACCTCCAGACCTTGGTCTGTTAAAGTTTCTTCTTGGTGGTCTAGGTGCGTCAGGGTCAAATGGCTTTGCTTCAGATACCTTAAGCTTTCTGCCTTCAACTTCTTTGTCGTTAGTTTCTTCTATTGCTTTCTTTGCAGCTTCATCGTCTGCAATTACAACAAATCCAAAACCTTTTGACCTTCCATTAAACTTATCCTTTATCAAAGTAGCTTCTTCAACATCATAAGCTGAAAAAAGTTCCTTCAATTTGTCATCGTCAACACTGAAAGGCAAATTACCTACATACAACTTCATCTTGCTAAAATCCTCCTTACATCACTTAAACATAAAAGAATTAACATATATCTTCTATCCTAACTGCTCTGGGGCATTTTTATCCTAAAATTACATATTTCTCGATTATTTAAGGGTTTTGGTTCTAAAAATCATATAAAATCTTAAAAACCCCTTTTCTATGCTTTTTTCATGAGTTTAGGAAAAACTTTAACTGCATTGGCATTAGCAGTTCCTCTGACAGTTGGAGCAATAGGATGTTCACAATACGAAAAAAGCCAGAGCCAAAACTCTGAAAATTCTGCAAACACAATGCTCACAAAACAGGAAGTTAATGAACTTGAACAAAAGGCATCTTCACCTGCAACAATAAATACTGAACAAATAAGGTCGCAGCTTTTCGACAAAAATGGAAATCCAAATTCTGAAGTCCTGTGGGAAGTCATAGGTCTTGAACACCAATATATGTTTTACGATGAAGGAAGACTTGACCAGAGCGCAATTGTAGATTTTACAAATTATCTTACAAAAATGAAACAGCCCGTAAATGCTTTTAGAGCCGCAACGAAAATAAAAGATGAACATCAAAGAGCAACAGCTGCTATAAATCTTATCCCTGAAAATCCCGAAAAGGCAAGAGAATTGGGAAATACAATAAAAGACTTCAGAGAAAGTTACAGAATAATGCAAGAACTTATGGACGCCGGAGAGGCAAAAGAGGCCATTTATTTCTTTGAATATAATCCCGAAAGATTCTCTGAATTAAATGATGAGTCAAGACTATCTGTTTCAGATTATTTCTTGAAATCTGGTTATGTAAGAATTTCAGAAAATGTTGCGGAAGGACTGAATAATAAAGCAAAAGTAAAATTTGCTAAAGAACTTGTAGATTCAGGAGACTCCAGAAATGCTGTATACCTCACCGAAACAATAAAGATAGGACCAAATTATGAAAATAGGGACTTCGTCATGGACGTCCTCAATTATATGGAAAACAAATGGATCGAATCTGACAGCATAAAACTGCGTACAGATTTTACACTTTTAATGGAATATGTTAACAAAGGAATTGTGGCTGAAAGAGGTTAATCTCCATCTTAACTTCCTGCTTCCACAACCTGTCCTTCCATCTTCTTCCGATACTCTTCAATTCTTTCTTTATTCTTCTCGCAATCCGGATTGAAACAGAAAATCCAAGGTCTCTTTCCAGATGCAAGCCTCATTAACATTGGCCAACCGCAATCCTCACAGACCTTTTCCGTTTTCATAATCTTTCCATTAGGGGGAACAGAATAAGTATTCTTGCAGTCAGGATAACGATTGCAGGCAACAAAATACCTTCTTGTCTTCTTTGAATACATAATGGCAAGATTCCCTTCCTTACATTTTGGACATTGATTCAATGCATTTTCAACTTTCTGTTGTTCTCTGAACTCTATATTGGCTTCCAGTAGTTCTTCACCAATTTTAGTTTTATGTTGATCAAAGTTTCCTAGAATTTCAACTATGGATTTTTCGGCATCTTTCAGAATCTTATCCCCCTTTTCCTCAAATCCATTCTTAGCTTCCGAAATGGAATCCATCCCTTTCTCAAAATCACGAGTAAGCTTCTCATCAATGATAACCGGAGAATACTTTTCAAGAGTTGAAATCAACGAAAGACCCAAAGGGGTTGCCTGAACACTTCTGTTCTCAATATAATTCCTATCATATAGGGTTTCCAAAATCGAAGCTCTTGTAGCCTTGGTTCCAAGATTTCTCTTTTCAAGTTCCGAGAGAATAGAAGCAGGAGAATATCTCTTTGGAGGTTGTGTTTCCTTTTCCTCATCCCTAATCTTATTAACCTTGAAAGTGCCGTTCGTTTCAGGAACTTCCTTCTCATCAACTTTGGCATAATGATAAACTTCCATCCAACCTTTCTTTTTAATAGAAGAACCACTCGTCGTGAAATTCCACTTATTATATCTTGCAGAAATAGTTCTTCTGTCAATAACAGCATTATCACAAAACAACGCAAGAAACCTCCTGGCAATTAAATCATAAAGTTTTGCATCATCTCCAGAAAGTTTAAAGTTTTCATTTTCTCCGGTTGGAAATATAGAAGGATGTGCAGAATCTGTCCCTTTACCTTCAATAGGTTTGTCTCTTGTAATATGCTTCTCAGCCTTATACAACGGTGCCAGCTTCTTAAGTATCTGTTTATATCCTATAGCATCCGGAAGTTTCTGGCTTGAAGTTCTTGGATATGAAATAATTCCGTTAAGATATAAAGACTGAGCAATCTGCAAGGTTCTTGTTGGTGTAAGTCCAAGAACCTTATAGGACTCCATTTGCAAACCTGTAAGATTAAAGGGAACATTTGGAGGAGCGCTCTGAGTTTTATTTGTTGTCGCAACCTCAACATCTTTTCCTTTTAAGTCCTTAAATTGTTCAAGTTCTTTCTTGTCCCAAATATCTTTGGTGTATTTTAATTCCAAATCCTTTCCATTAGTGATGGTAATAAAAAACTGCCAGTACTTCTTAGATTTGAATTTGTTGATTTCCCTCTCTTTATCTACAATCATCTTTAAGGTAGGGCCCTGAACTCTGCCAATAGACATTATTCTAAACTTTCCTGTCGTCTTAATTGCATCCATCAAAGCTCTTGAAAGATTTATACCATAAATCCAATCCAAATAGTGTCTTGTCTGTCCTGCAATTGCTTGACCCCAATCCAAGGAATTTGAACGATTGTCAAAAGAATTATTTAACTCAGCAGAAGTCAGAGTAGAATACTTCATTCTCTTAGCATCAGGTTGTCCACAAAGATACCTAACAATGTTTAAACCAATAACTTCTCCTTCTATATCATAGTCTGTTGCTACCGTAATTTCTCCCGCACCCTTAGAAAGTTTCAAAATAGCATCATAAAATTTCTTAGTAAAATCTTTTTTCAAAACCATATGGTTTGGAGCCCAGTATAAATCAAACACCGGGGTTCCAGAACCTGAAACTTTTTGGGTTAAGGTAAAAAGATGTCCTGCAGCACATGCAACGACAATCTTATTTCCATCTCTGTCAACCTCATAATAATAAGCACCACCAAGATTCTTCCTCGTAGATTTTCCCAAAGAAGTTGCAATCTTAGCTGCAGCCTGTGGTTTTTCTGTAATTATAAGCTCATACCCTCCCTTCTTCAAAGTTATCTTCTGAGGCTCAAAAATTTTCTTTGGAACAGCTTTTCTTGTCTTTGAAGTAGTTTTCCTTGAAGAAGTCTTAGTCGACCTTCTTGCAGTAGTTTTCCTCTTAGATTTCCTGACAGTAGTCTTACTAGACCTACTGGAAGACCCCGAAGTTCTAACCGCTTTTCCTTTCTTTGTTCCTGTTTCTTCTCTCACAAGGTCCGAAAAATCCCTTCGATTATAAACTTTTTCCACTGTAGTCCTTGAAGAAGAACCCACAGGAAAATATTCCTCGGCCGACCTTTCAGCCCGAGTCTTTACTATTTGTTTTCGTTTGGGCATTAAAAAAGAGGGTAAGAATACTATTTTAACCTTCCCATAACTATTTAATTTTAAAAATACATTAAAGAAAATGAGTATCAAAACTATGAAAAAATTTCACAAAACCGCTTCAAATCTCCCGCCTTACCTTTCAACACTTGCTTACTCTCTGGGAAGAGAAAAATTCTTTGAAGCACTAAAAGAAGAAAATCCTGAACCCTACGAACCCCCATTAAATCTAATACAAAAGCTTTGGGGAATAGAATTCCGCGCTCCTCTTTTCAATTCGGCAGGAATGTTCAAAACTCCTGAATTATATGATTTTGCAGCAAACCTTGGAGCAGGAGCTTTCATTATGGGAACATTAACATGGAACGAAATTGAAGGAAACAAAAAACTTGGAATCCCAAAGCCTTTCCTGCCTCTGCCAAAATCAAATGCCTCCGTTAACAGTCTTGGACTTCCCAACCCCGGAAGAATCTCTATCGAAATGCTTGAAGACTTAGATAAGGTTCCGGGAGTTCCGGTAGGGGTAAGCGTGGCTGAAAATCCTCACGACTCTCCAGAAGAAAGAATTCCAAATCTGATTAAATTAATGGAACTTTGTGAAAGAAAAGGAGCCGATTTTCTGGAATTAAATCCAACCTGCCCGAATGTATCTTACCATTCACTACTAAAAGAAATCCTGAAAAATGTAAGTTTATATTTCCTCAACGAAAGAGAAAGAAATATCCCTGTCCTTGTAAAAATTTCTGGAGATACCGAAACGAAAGACATTCCTTATCTTGCAAACACAATTTTGGAAACAGGTTTCGATGGAATAACCGGAACTAATACATCAACAAGATATAAATTCTTAAGGCAAAGCATCCATCCTGCAGAAAGAAAAGCTTATGATTTCTTCACAGAACATTTTGGAGGAGGAGTAAGCGGAGCGCCAATAAAATACACTTCAAAAGAAATAATTGAGAGTCTGGAAAGATACATTTCACAAGGACCTCCATCACATGAATTTCACCTCATAAAATCAGGAGGAATAAAAGAGCCTCATGACTTGGAAGAAACATTGAAAAGGGTTCCTCTTGCGGAATGGTACACCGGGTGCATTGAAAATTATTTAAATAAAAAAGATTTAGTATATGAAAGAATGTATAAAAGTCTGAAAAATGATATTTGAGATAATTTTGGTGGTTCTTCTGTTAATTTTTTTTGTATGGATTTCTTCAGCATTTTTCGGTGCTCCATTCCAACCAAGTTCTGACAAGGCATTAAGCATAATGCTAAAACTTTCAGACCTTGAAAATCCAAAAAACAAAAAGAAAAAATTCAAGATTGCAGATTTAGGTTCTGGAGACGGAAAAATTGTGATTGGATTTGCACAAATAGCTCCTGAAGGCTCAGAAGTTCACGGATTTGAAATTAATCCTCTGCTAGTATGGATTTCAAGATTAAGAATAAAAGCTATGGGTCTGGAGAAAAAAGCATTCATCCACAGAAAAAATTATTGGAAACAAGATTTTTCAGAATTCAATATCATAAATTCATTCCAAATTAATTATGCAATGCCAGGACTTGAGAAAAAATTCCAAAAAGAGCTTAAAACCGGAAGCAGGGTGATATCTAACACCTGGAAATTCCCCCACTGGAAACCAAAAGATAAAATTGCATATGGACTTGGTGATGTCTTTCTTTACATGAAATAATTTACTTATGTCCACCAAAAACCCTAAGTCCCAAATGATAAAATCTGCCTTTTAATGTTATGAACAGAGTGTCATGGGAATTGGAATAATCATGTTCAATATTAACATATCTTCCATTAATTAATCGGGTTGTGCTGTTCATCATCTCAGGAGATTCGACAAAATATTCCTTTTTTGAAAGATTATCTAAAATTCTGAATTCAGTTTCAATATCTCTTAATTCTTTATCAATAGCCATAAAGGTTTTTGAAAATGAACCTATATAAAATTAGTTATTTTCTCAAAAGAAGATTGTGACATCTGTAGAACAACTTATGATAAAAATGCAAGGCAAGTAGACAGTGATCCCTCTGCAAACATTGGGGAATATACATTAGAATGTCCTACTTGTGGTTATCATCCAAGAGTTTTATATAATATAGAAAGAAAACTTAATGAAGAAGGAAATATCCTTGTAAAGGAAGGAAAACTGGTTATTGATTTAGAGAGTTTATCTCAAAGAATCTTGGAAGGGATTGTAGCTTCCTAGCCAAAGAT